>DOJW01000008.1 GCA_003511165.1 Candidatus Dependentiae bacterium | reverse complement strand
TTAATTATCGAGTTCGCGTTAAATTAGGTGTTATTCCCTTATAAAAAGAGCATATAAACTTTAGTTAATGAAGCAAAATGGTAAGCCTAAAAAATAGAGAAAAAAGGCTTTTTATGAGAAATTTGTATGGAATTTAATATTAAAAGGGGGCTGAAATTTTTCAGCCCCCTTTTTGCTTAGTTTTTGAAAATATCTTAAAGTTTAACTATTTTTGAATATTTCTTTGATTCCAGCGAGAGATCCCATAATGCCACTTATTTCATAAGGCAATACAACTAATTTGTCATTTTTACCTTTTGTAAGTTCTGGAAGAGCTTTGATGTAGTTCATAGCAATCATGTAGGGTAGCGGATCTGCTTTTGGAACAGCTTGTTGAATCATTAAAATAGCTTTGCTTTCTGCATCGGCTAACATTTTTCTTGCTTCAGCGTCACCTTCTGCATTTAATTTGGTTGCATCTGCATTTGCTTTTGCAAGACGTATTTTTGCTTCAGCTTCACCTGTTGCGTGAGCAATTGTTGACTCTTTAAAACCTTCTGCTTCCAAAATTGTAGAGCGTTTTTTACCTTCTGCTTCTAGGATAACCGCGCGTCTTTCTCGTTCTGCTTTCATCTGTTTTTCCATAGCGACACGAATATCAGCAGGAGGATTTACTTCTTGAAGCTCAACGCGATTTACTTTTACGCCCCATTTATCGGTTGCTTCGTCCAAAATAATTCTTAGCTTTTCGTTTATTTCATCTCTTGAAACTAAAGTTTGGTCTAAATCCATAGAACCAATAATGTTTCGCAATGTTGTTTGTGCTAATTTTTCTATAGCTTGTGGCAGGTTGGAAACTTCGTAAACGGCATTTTTAGGGTCTGTTATTTGGAAGTAAAGAAGTGCATTGATTTCCATTGTTACGTTATCTTTTGTTATTACATTTTGTTTTGCAAAATCGTATACAGCTTCTCGTAAGTCTATTCTTTCTAGAAATTCAGAATAACGATAAAGCTTGTTTGACCCTGCTGATTCTTTGACAAACGTCCAAAGTACTTTTCTAGGTTGATCGATGAATGGTATCACGAAGTGTAGTCCGGATTGAAGTATTGTGTGATATCTTCCAAAACGTTCTATTACGATAACTTCTGCTTGTTTGACTAAGTATGTTGCGTTAAAAATTAGCACTATTAAAAATAATGCAACGACTGCTAAAAATATGAAAAATCCCAAAATCATTTCCATCTTTTATTCCTTTACTGTTTTTCGATTTCTACTATTAAATGGTTTCCTTCAATTCTGATTACTTTTATTTTTTCGCCCTTTTCGATTGGTTCTTTTGTGATTGATTTTGCAGACCAGATTTCACCTTTGACTTTTACTTGTCCAGGCTTGATTGGAATAATTTCTTTTATTACAATTCCTTGGCTGTGAATAATTCGTTCTATGTTTGTTTTTTCGTGATTTGCGCTTTTTAAACTTTGTGTAAACAATTTTTTTAAAACGAAAATTGCAATGATGGATGTGACTATAGCCGCTGATGCTTGAACTGCGATGTTAAAATATAAAAATGCAAGTATGCCCGCGACTAAGCATCCAACTGAAAATGAAATGAAAAAGAATAAACCAGGAGTTCCCATCTCTAGCAATAGGAAAAGAACTGCTAAAATTAACCAGACAAAACCGGAATTTGAGAGAACTTCAAATGACATCATAAAACCTCTTTTTTAAAATTGGTAAACATAGAGACACTATAAATTAAAATTAAACTTATCAAGAAACCAACTACCATCGAAGGAATCTCAAATCCAAATAATTTTTCTTTGAAAATTATTGTCCAAAGCGCGGAAGATATTCCTCCTCCTAGAACTCCTGCAATCGCACCATATTTATTTATTTTTGTAGAGTAGAGAGATGTAATAACAAGAGGCCCGAAAGAGCAACCAATTCCAGCCCAGGCAAACCATACTAAGCCCATGACCGTTTTTATTTCATTTTTTGCTACCGCAAATGCGAAAATCATGATTAATAAAATTCCAGCTCTAAAAACCCATGAAAGTTCTTTTCGTGTTGCTTTTTTATTGATTATATTTTTGTACAAATCATCAGTTAAAACGGATGTTAAAACTAAAATTTGAGATGCGGTTGTTGAAACTATTGCTGCTAGAATTGCGCATAAGATTAAACCTGCCCAAAATGGAGAAGTTAGATTTAAAACCATTTGGATAAAAATTTGTTCAGGATTTGTAATCCCGCCTTTAAAGAATGCTATTCCGATAAGTCCGACAGCGGTAGCTGCAAGTAGTGTAATTATTTGCCACGATATCCCAATATATTTGGATTTGTGCATCTCTTTTACATTTTGGATTCCCATAAACTTTGTCAAAATTTGTGGCATGCCAAAATATCCAAGTCCCCATCCGCAAGCAAGTAATATTCCGGAAAAGATTGTTTTGAAATCAAAACTTGGTAAAAGAGAAAGTGAAATATTTTTTTGCATCGCGATTTGCGAAATTTCGTTCCAACCTTCAATTTTTGAAAATGCAAGAATAGGTACTAAAACTATCATGAGGAGTAAAAACATACCTTGAAATAGGTCAACCCAGGCGACAGCGATATAACCACCCAATAATGGATAAATTGCCACGATAAATGCCCCAATTAAAATTCCTATGGAATATGGGATGTTAAAAGTTGATTGAAGCAAAATTCCAAAACCTTTTAATCCGGCAGAGATATAAATCGAAAAAAAGATGATTGCCATTATTGCTGTAATGATTCGAATGATCCCTGCTTTGTCATTAAATTTTTGCTCAAAGTATCCAGAAATTGTAGAGCAATTATATTCTTCTGTTGCGACGCGAATTTTGGGAGCTATAAAATGCCAATTTAAGAACATAAAAAACAGTAAACCGATTGCGATCCAAAAATTGAAAAGTCCGCCAACAAATATTGCAGCGGGAAATGCCATAAAAAGCCAATTACTCATATCGCTTGCATGTGCAGCAAGAGCTGTTAAAAAATAATTTAATGAGCGATTACCTAAGACTAGATCTGTTTTTTGTTTATTTTTCATAGAAGAAAGAGTGATGTTGTAACCGATTAATGTGATTACAAAAAGCGTTGCGAAATAGATTACAAATGCATTTAGCATCAAAAGATTCATGAAATTCCTTTAAATTAATCTTTTAAAAATTGTAGGCTTTCAACAATTGGTTGTATGATGCGTGGTAAATCATTTTCGTCGCTTATTCCAGCTTCAATTAAGACCGAAGACGATTGTATTCCCAAAAGAGGAACAAGCGGTAAGCCATACGGTCCATAAACATCAAGTAGTTTATTAAATTGAGATGAGCGAAGAGTGTTTTCCATTTTAGTGGCTAGAGCGATTGAATTTCTAATATTTGCAAAATGTGCCTGATAAATAGAAATAAATTCAAAGTTGTTAAATTTATGTGTAGCAAGATCGACCATAGGGTTATAAAGCTGATAATAAATGTAAATGGATGGTTTTGGATTTTCTTGTGGAAAAATGTGCAAACTTATAAAGAAATTTGTATTAAATCGATTAGCAAAAGAGGCAATTTGTAGAGGGTAAACAACTTCTCTTGGTTCTCGAGTTAGAACAGATTTAACTTTATAATTTGATGATATAGAATTTTTTATTTTATCTGCTAGTTGAAAAGATATATTTCGCTCATTACTAAATCCGATTTTTCTTCCTGGATTATTTGCATCACCTGCGGGATTTATCATTACAAGTTTTTCAGAATCACTATTTTGTGCAGAATTATTTACTGGTAAAAATGAAATAATAAGGAGAAATAATAACAATTTAAATTTCATAAAAACATCCTTTAAAAAGTAGTTTTTGGAAGCAACAAAGGCAATTATAACATATTAAAAGATTTGCAAGAATAAGTTTTATTAAAAATGGTGTAAAATACAACTAGAAATATATTAAGAGCAAAGGAGCAATTTGGGTTGAAAAATTGGTGACTTTTGTTTTGAAACTTTTATAAAGTTGCCTACATTTTCTTGATTTATAAAGAAGTAATATTTTTTTAAGAAATTTAATTGGAATTTTATATATTCATGATTTAGTTTGTTTTTTCTTTGATTTTTACCAAAGCCGTACCAAAAACATAAACAAGGAATATTTCTTTTTTTTGCTTCGTTTTCTACATTTATGCAGTTTGATTCTTTATCGTCAAAAAATATTATTTTTTTGTAGCGCGAATTTAATATATCTAAATATTCGCCTAAAACTTTGCCTTTGTTTTGCCCTGCAGACATTAATAAACCTTTATAAAACGTAGGTTGTCCATAAATCCATTTGGATTTAAATTTTGTGAAAACAATTTTTTCGGAAGAGAATTGCTCACTAAAGTTTATTTCGCAATCGCATAATTTTTTGTATCTCCATTCTCCCATATCAGGTATGCATCCAAATGATTTTGCTGGCTGATCGGTTAAAGCAATTGTAGTTATTTTTCGAGTTTGTAAGTCTTTAATAATTTTTATGATTTCTTCTTCCATGGGAATATATTTAGTATTTATTAAAACCTTGCTTCCCATAAAAGTTAACTGCGCATAAATACTATTTAATTGATAAATATTGTTTGAATAAATGCTATGCATACTCATCTTGGTTAATTCAAAAAGCATGAACAAAATGTCGTTAAGAGCAAAAGATAAAGGATGATGGAAAAAATTAACTGTAGGCTCTGATGTGATTATTGTTTCATCGCAATCAAAAGCAACAATCGTTTGAGATGTTGCTTTTTGCAAAGCATCTGTTGCTTCTAAAAATGATGAAATTTTTTTAATTTCAGAATTTAAGAAGACAGAAATAAAAAATGTATAAAAAACTACTGCAATTTTTTTCATAAAAACCCCTAAAAATGTTGATTTTAAACAGTTTTGCAAGTTTTTTTATGGAAGTAAAATGCCCTCTTGAATTTCTTCGCAATTTAAGAAAATACCTGATTTTAAAAGGTATTTTAATTGGATTTTGACGATTTCGCGGTCAATTTTTTCACGATGTTTAGTAACATATCGGTACCAGAAACATTCGCATGGGATTTTTCTTTTTTCTGCTTCACTTCCAACTTCTTTGTTTTTTGTTTTTAAATCATCGAAAAATAGTATTTTGGAAGGTTTAAATTTAATATGATCTAAAAATGCTCCAAGAACTTTTCCTTTTGAATGTCCTGCAGACATCAAAATCCCTTTATAAAATCCCGGATATCCGTAAATAGGTTTTGGTTCAAACTCTTTAAAAAAGATTTCAGCTATATCAAAGCTAGAGCTAAAATCTATTCCGCATTCGCATAGCTTTTTGTATCGCCAGATTCGCATATCAGGTATTATTTCAAAATCGCGCGTTGATTGATTTGTTAAAGTTATAAATTTGACACCTTTTTGTTGTAATTTGCGAATGATATCGACTATATAATTTTCGGTTGGATGATAATGAGTCTTCTCCCAGATTTTACTTTGTAAGATATTTTTGTAGGTTGAGAAGTTGCGTCTTATCACTAAGCTTAGAGTTGGTGTTATTAAATTATAAAACATAAAAAATTTGTCATAAAAAGAGTAGCATTGTAGATGATTAAAAAAATTTAGAAGTGGCTCATGCGAAACTATCAAAGTATCATCGCAATCAAAAGCTACCAAAGTAGAGGAATCTGCACTTTCAAGAGCTTCATGTGCTTCTTGAAAGGAATATATTTCTTTGATTTGTGGAAGTGCAGAATTTAGAGACAAAAGAGTGAGGAATATTAAGAAGAGTTTTTTCACACAAATCCTTTAAAATTTTATTTCTCTAATTTAAATTGGGCTTTATTAAAGTTTTAACTGTTTTTAAAAAAAGTTAAAGGAAAATAAATGGAAAAAAGAGATAAGTGGGATGCTGAAAATTATCGTAAAAACTCAAGTTCGCAATTTGAAGGAGCTATGAGTTTTGTGAATAAATATAAATTTAAGGGAAATGAAGCAATTTTAGATGTTGGATGTGGTGATGGTAGAATCTCTGCAGAAATTGCAAAAAAAGTTCCACAAGGTTTTGTTGTGGGCGTTGATGTTTCTACCTCAATGATAAATTTAGCCAAAAAAAGTTTTTCAAACGTAAAAAACTTAGAATTTATTCAAGAAGATATTTCCAAATTTTGTAGTGATAAAAAGTTGGATTTAGTTTGCAGCTTTTCAACATTTCACTGGGTGAAAGACAAATTAAATGCACTAAAAAATATTTATAAAATGTTAAAGCCCCAAGGAGAGCTATTTATTTTTACAACTGTAAAAAATGATAAAAGTGAAATTGCAAGGGTTTCTAGTTCTCCAAAATGGAAAAGCCAAATAAAAGAAAGTTATTTTCATGCAATCTCAGCTGAAGATGCTAAAAAATTATTAGAAACGGTTGGTTTTAAAAATTTTGAAGTTAAAACGGAGATTCGAGAAGTAATCTACAATTCTAAAGAAGATCTTTTTGATTGGATGAAAGTATGGATTCCTCATTCGGTTGATTTGCATTCAGAAAAAATTGAAGAATATATGAACGACATAGTGGAAGAATATTGCAAAGGAAAAGATTTATCTAAAGGTAAGATTAATCGAAGAAATTTTGTAATGAAGATTTATGCTAAAAAAGATTAATTTTTAGTACCTATAATTAGCGTTTGCTTACAAAAATGTTAAGATTATCAAAATTTGTTTAATCATAGTTTTTCCAAAGGAATAACAGATGAATTATCTAGAAATCAGAGAAAAATTTTTAAATTATTTTCAAAAAAATGGTCATACAATTGTTCCATCCTCACCGGTTATTCCAGCCGAAGATCCTACGCTTTTGTTTACAAACGCAGGCATGAACCAGTTCAAAGATATTTTTTTAGGTAAAGAAAAAAGATCTTACACTCGTGCAACTTCTATCCAAAAATGTGTTCGTGCTGGTGGTAAACATAATGATCTTGATGAAGTTGGATATACCGAGCGACATTTAACATTCTTTGAGATGATGGGAAATTTTTCTTTTGGTGATTATTTCAAAAAAGAAGCTATTGCTTTCGCTTGGGATCTGCTGACAAAAGAAATGGGCTTGCCTGCAGAAAAACTTTATCCAACAGTGTTTCGCGAAGATGATGAGGCTTTTGAAATTTGGAACAAAATTATCGGAGTGCCTGTAGAAAGAATCACACGTCTTGGTGAAAAAGATAATTTTTGGCAAATGGGTGATACCGGTCCATGTGGTCCGTGTACAGAAATTTTAATTGACCGTGGTGCTGATAAAGGTTGTTTGTGCAAAGATTGTAAACCTGGATGCAGCTGCGCAAGATATACAGAAATTTGGAATTTAGTTTTTATGCAGTTTAATCGTCAAGCAGATGGCAAGCTTATCCCTCTTACACAAACGGGTGTCGACACGGGAATGGGTTTTGAGCGACTTTGTATGGTCAAACAAAATAAAAATACAGTTTTTGAAATTGATCTTTTTCAAGCAATTCACAGAAAAACAGAAAGTTTAACAGGTTTAAAATATGATAGTTGCACCAAAGAGCAAAGAGTTGCTTTCAATGTTTTAAGTGATCACGTTCGCGCTTCATCTTTGATAATCGCAGATGGCGGAACTCCTTCTAACGATGGTCGTGGTTATGTTCTTCGCAAAATAATTCGCCGCGCATCGCTTTTTGCACAAAAACTTTCTGATAATCAAAATTTATTTCCAGAAGTTGCAAAAGAATTTATCAAAATAATGTCTCCAATTTATCCAGAATTAAAATCAAGTGAGAAATTAATTATTAACCTTGTTACAAATGAGATTGAGAAGTTTTCAACCAATCTTGTAAGTGGCCAAAATATTTTGGATCAATTTATTGCTGACAATCTAAAAAGCGGTGAAAAGATTTTAACAGGTATTCAAGTTTTCAAGCTTTATGACACATATGGTTTCCCTCCTGAGCTTACACGAATAATAGCAGGCGAGAAAAATGTGCAGATAGATATGGATGGTTTTGAAAAAGAAATGCAAAAACAAAAAGATCAATCTGGCAAAAAATGTGAAGATGCAAGCGAAGAGCAGATTGAAATTCCTGCAAGCATTACAACTAAATTTGTAGGTTATGACCAGCTTGAAGTAAAAAGTAAAATCGTTTTTGAAAAAGTTTGTGGAAATAAAATTTGGATTGTTACAGCAGAATCTCCTTTTTATGTAGAAAGTGGTGGACAGGCTGGAGATTGTGGTTTTGTATCTATTAATAATCAAATTTATCCAGTTGTTGGCTCACAAAAAAATGGTTCTGCAATTGCTTTGAAAATTTCGACAGAAAAAGTGCAAGATCCTGGAACTATAAATGTAAAAGTAGGTGACATTGCACATTTAGTTGTTGATAGTTTTGTGCGAGATAATTCTGCAAAAAATCATACGGCTACACATTTACTTCAAACAGCTTTGAGACAAATCGTAGGTAAAGAAGTTAAACAGGCAGGATCTCTTGTTAGTGACAAATTATTACGATTTGATTTTAATTATCATCAAGGTTTGAGCGATGAGCAAATTGAGCAAATTGAAACTTTGGTAAATCAGAAAATTCAAGAAAATTTAAAAGTACATATTTCTAATACAACTCTTACAAAAGCAAAAGAGTCAGGGGTTACAGCTTTCTTTGGTGAAAAATATAATCCTGAAAATGTTAGAGTTGTTGATGTTAGCGGTTTTTCTGCAGAACTTTGCGGCGGAACGCATGTGGATGAAATTGGCAAAATTGGGTGCTTTAAGATTTTGAGCGAAGCATCGCTTTCTGCGGGAGTACGAAGAATTATTGGTGTAACTGGAAGTGAAGCAATAAAGCTATTTCAACAGATTCATAACATCACAAAAAATTTAAATGTTAAGTTCAAAGTACAAAATGAACAAATTTTGCAAGCTGTTGAGCGTCAATCTGGTGAACTTGAAGAAACACATAAAACAATAAAAAGTTTGCGCAAAGAGTTTGTGACTTACCAAATTCCACAGTGGCAAAATCAAATGAAAAATGTTGGTAATATTCCGTTTTTATTTTTAGAACTAGAAGATCAAAATAACAATGATTTAAAACAGATTTGCGCAAAACTCGAAACAAAAACTCCAGGTTTATTATTTTTGATTTCAAGCAATAAAACAGAACTTTCAAAAATCAATTTTTTCTGTTCTTTGAGTAAGGCATTTGCAAAAAATATTGATCTCAAAAAATTGGCACTATTTTTGAAGTCAGATTTAAATCTTCAAGGTGGAGGGTCTGGTGAAGTTATACAGGGTGGCGGTGAAAATCAATCAAAAATAAAATCTGAGGTAGAAAAATGGATATTAGAAAATCAAGTTTAATGACCGGAATAACTTTTTTAGTGAGTTGTATGCATATATCCGCAATGTTTCCTTCTAGAAGTAATGATGCTGTTAAGCAGCATGCAATTTCTTTAAGTAAGCAGCAATATGAATGGTTGAATATTTATTCAAGTTTAGGAGTTGAACGTTTAGTTTCTGAAATGATAGAAAAAATAACCTGTTCATACGAAAAAAGAAATGAAAAAGAATTGATTATGCTAAAAAAATCTATTATAGATTTTTTTAGCATGCTTTGTCCTGATATTAAGCAAGAGTTGCGCGTATTGATAATTAAAAAATTTCAGGAAATGCAAAATATTAGAAACATTGATGTTAGTGAATTTCTTTATAGTTGTGTAATAAAGATTTTTTAATAAAGAAAACAATGATTTTTAGAAAAACAAATTTAGTTGTAGGAATAATTTTTTTAGTGAATATTACTTCTCTTTTTTCAATGTTTAATTTTAGAAGAGAAAAAGGGTCTATTGATGTATTGACGGAAAGAATGCGTAGCTTGTCTACGGGGCATGTCGAACCTGCTTTTGTTCCGATTCAAGGGTCTTTATTACAAAGTGGTGATTTGAATGATGCTGGAGTTTCATCGCCTATGGAAATGGAAGGTGATGTGAAAGTTTTACCACAGGGATTGGTTCCTTATGCGGACAATACGCCTTCAGAGCATACTATTTTTCGTGACGAAAAGTATGAATGGGAATGTTTTTATTTGAGATCAGGTGCGGATGGATTCGTTTCTGAAATTTTAAGCAGATTTATGATGTTGGATGATTTTAGAAATTTAGAAGGATTAAAACAATTTAAGCTGTTTTTAGGATATTTTTTTAGAAATTGTTCTTCTGAAATTAAACAAGAATTAAAACCTCTAATAACTCGGCAAATTTCAGAAATGCAACGTTTGAATAGGTTTGATATCATTGCATTTCTTTATAGTTTGATTAGTTTTTTAAATGTTTAATTCTTAAATATAGCTTTTATACCCTATATCTTTTGTAAACTAATACAGAAATGTTTTTCTGTTTAACTAATAACAGAAGGAGGGGGTATGTGTATTAGTCAAAAATTATTTCTTATTTTGATGCAATTTTATAGTTCAATTTTGTTTGCTAATTTTGATTTAGAAAGTTTTAAATCAGAGATTCGTTGTCTTTTAAACCCTGAAAAAGTACAAAATTTAGTTTCTTTTCCGCAATTATCGCCAAAATTTAGGCGAGATATTGCTTCTAGAAAAAATTTTCTAGATAAAGGACCTCAGTTATTTATTAAAATTTTTGAAATCATGGAAGAAAAAAGTTTTAAGGAAGATATTTCAAAAATGATTGAAATATTAGATAAGTTTTTTATTCCTGCGGCTTGGTTAATTTGCTTGACTGATAAGGTGCTAGTAGAAAATTATTCAAGAGAGATTGCAAATAGGGTTCAGCATTTTTGTTTTACTATGAGAATTCATTTATTTAATTTTCATTCTGAATTATTTGATTTTATCCAATTTAAATTGAATTTTGCATTAGAAGTACAAAATTCGATTCAAGAAGAATTTATTCCTCCGAATACTTCTGAAGGTGGATTACAAGGGTATTGTGTAAAATTTAAAAACCCTATGGTTTGCGAGGCTTGTTTAAGAACGTTAAATGGTGGATTCCTGCCTTTGAATAAAGTTATATCAAGAGAGAGGATTGCGCAAAATATTTTACAAAAGATACAAGAATTGGATATGCAGCAATCTTCTTATTCTTTTTCCCAAGATATAGTGCATTTATTGTGTGAAGTTTTAGTAGAAGAGATGCATATTTATCCCGGCAGTTTAGAGCGTATTTGTAAGCAAATGGATTTTCTTTGTGAGCAGAATCCATTTAATGAAAATATAAGACTATTGATTGATGAGTTTAAGATTGAAACTTCTCGAATTTTACTTAGTAAGCAATTAAAAATTGCTTGAATAAAGTATAAATGTTAAAAAAAATTAATTATTTCTATTTTTATTTACTTAGTTGTTAATATAAAAATTGGTTTTCTTAGCGGCTTAAAAGTCGTTTTTTTAAAAAGGAGTTTGTTTATGAAATTAATAAAATATTTTTTACTTCCATGCCTACTAATTTGTACTCTAGTCGGTGTTTTGATGGCTACTGGATATATACAAAAACCGGGATTAATCGGTCCAGGTGGAATAGCTCCTATATATCGATTTCCTGATTTTAAACAAATTCAAGATCAAATAGATGCTTTAGTTAAACAAAAACAAATGCATGAAGAAGAAATAGCAAAAATACAACAACAAATAGAAGCTTTAAAACCTATTCCTGGAAAAGTTGGCTTAAGTTTACCTAAAGCACAGCAAATTTCCGCCTTAGAAAATGATAAAAAACCTCATGAAGCTGAAGTTTCTAGAATAGATGGTGAAATAGAAAATTTAACAAAGCAACTTAAAAAAAATTAAATTTACAATTTAAGTTTATTAAAAAAGGGAGAGTTTAAGAACTCTCCCTTTTTGTTTTAACTAATAGATATTTTGTCTGATTTAAGATCGATTTCGAATTCCTTTTTATCAGGATTTTTCAAAATTGCAGACGCGAGCGGTGTTGCAATGTAGTGTTGCACAGCTCTTTTGACAGGTCTTGCGCCAAACTCTTTTGAAAAACCTTCTTCAGCAACAAAATCTTTTGCTTTTTGGCTTACGTTGATTTCTATTTTTTTATCGATAAGTCTTTCTTGAAGTGCTTGCAGCTGAATATCTACTATTTTGATTATTTCTTTTTCTGAAAGTGGTTTGAAGTAAATAATATCGTCGATTCGATTTAAAAATTCAGGCCTGAAGTTTTTGTGTAAAAGATTTTCAATTTTTTCTTTTACAGCTTTAGTTAAACCACCTTCTTCCAAAATAATATTGGAACCTAAATTTGAGGTCATAATGACAATACAATTTTTGAAAGAAACAGTTCTTCCTTGTGAATCTGTTAAATGTCCTTCATCTAAAATTTGTAGGAAAATATTGAAAACATCAGGGTGTGCTTTTTCGATTTCGTCAAAAAGAATTACGCTGTACGGATGTGCTCGTACTTGCTCTGTAAGTTGTCCACCTTCTTCGTATCCAACATATCCTGGAGGTGCGCCTATAAGTCTTGCGACAGAATGTTTTTCCATATATTCCGACATGTCGATTCGAATAATTTTGTTTTCATCGCTAAAAAGATAGTCAGCTAATGTTTTTGCAACTTCTGTTTTACCGACACCGGTTGGTCCCAGAAATAGAAAAGATCCGATTGGTTTATTTGGATCTGCAAGTCCTGCTCTGTGCATGCGAATAGTATCTGCGATTTTGGTTATTGCTTCATCTTGCCCAATGACCCTTTTGTGTAGTTCTTTTTCCATCGAAATAAGTTTTTCGCCCTCATCTTCTTTGAGCTTTTCGACAGGTATTTTTAGCCAACGGGATAACACGGTTGCAATATCATTTTCATCAACTTCTTCTTTGAGAAAGTGCGTTTTTAGATTTTTAAGTTTTTCTTGTTCAACGCTAAGTTTTTTCTCAAGATCTGCAATTTTGCCATATTTGATCATAGATGCGCGTGAATAATCGCCCATTCTCTCCGCCTGTGCAAATGCTATTTTTTGCTCTTCGAGTTGCTCTTTTAATTTTTGGATTTTTTCAAGAGGTTGTCTTTCAGCTTGCCATTTTGCCAAAACTTCTTTGTTTTGTTCTTTTAAATCTGCAAGTTCTTTTTCAAGTGTTTCAAGTCTTGATTTTGAAGCTTCATCTTTTTCTTTTGCAAGTGCTACTTTTTCGATTTCAAGTTGAGCGATTGTCCTGTCAAGTTTATCAATTTCTTCAGGTCGTGAATCAATTGCCATTCTTACCATTGTTGCTGCTTCGTCAACTAAATCAATCGCTTTGTCTGGCAAAAATCGATCCTCGATCATTCTTGATGCCAAATTCACAGCTTTTACAAGAGCTTGATCTTTGATATGGATTCCATGGTGAAGTTCATATTTTTCTTTTAAACCTCGCAAGATCGATAATGCATCTTCAACGCTTGGTTCCTCGACTAAAACTTTTTGAAATCTTCGCTCAAGCGCTGCATCTTTTTCTATAAATTTTTTGTATTCTGTGAGTGTTGTTGCTCCTATGCAATGGAGCAATCCTCGAGCAAGCGCGGGTTTGAGTAAGTTGGAAGCATCCATCGAGCCGCCGCCACCAGATCCAGCACCGACGATCATATGTAGCTCGTCGATAAATAAAATAATTTTACCTTCTTCTTTTTCGATCGCTTGCAAAATTGATTTGATTCTTGATTCAAACTCTCCCTGATATTTTGTTCCGGCCACAAGTGATCCGAGATCTAGCGAAAGTATTTTTTTCCCCTTTAAACTTTCAGGAACATCGTCATTTACTATTCTCTGTGCAACACCTTCAACGATTGCTGTTTTACCAACTCCAGGTTCTCCAACTAATACCGGATTATTTTTTGTTCTTCGAGATAATATCTGCATTACTCTGCGAATTTCATCATGACGTCCGATAACAGGATCAAGTTTTCCTGATGATGCCATTTTGGTTAAATCTTGGCAGAATTTTTCGAGAACTTGGTACTCGTTTTCTGCATTTTTATTATTCACTTTTTCCCCTCCGCGAAGTTTTTTAATTAAAACTAAAATGTTTTTGTATATGAATCCGCCATTTTCTAAAAATTTTGAAATCTCTTCTGGCAAGCTTTTAGTTTTTGACATAACCAGTAACGCGATATCAAGACTTATATATTCATCGCCTAAATTTTTAGTCTCTTTATCGCATTCTTCAAGAAAATTTTGGAGAGTGTAATCTATCGAAATCTGACCGCCTTGTGCTTTTGGAAATTTATTCAGATAGTTACGAATTAAACTACTTAATTGTGTTAAATCAATTGAAAATTGATTTAATATTGATGAGCAAAAGTTGTTTTCTAAACTAGCTGCTAGCAGATGTAATGTTTGAATAGCAGGATTTTGTTCTTTTTGTGCGATAGTTGCAGCACTTTGTAGTAGCTCTGCAAAAGCATTAGTAAATTTTTCTATGTTCATAAAACCTCCAGAAAATATTAAAATTACTCTTTTTTAAATTTAGCAGAAACATTGGTAAGTAAAGAATAGTTAAGGAAAGTTTTAAGCGATCTTTTGTTCTTCTCGAGGTAAAACGACTAAAATATCTGAAACTGCACGCTCGGTTGCATTTGTTTTTTTGAAAAGATGCCACTCGCCAAAATCACCGCAAGGATTATTACGGATTTTGCCTTTATAATAAAACGTACTGGATCCGCCGCCGTCTAGATTTATAGCCTTGCTGCAACCTAATGATTTCATAAATAGCGCAAGCTCTTTGATGGACATTCCAACGCTGAACATTGTTTGACGACCATCTACTACGACAAAAATCCAATTTCCATTTGGTTTTACGCCGATTGCTGTTCGAGGGTGACGCTGAAGTAAAAAAGGATCTTGAAATTTATCATCTTCTTGAAAGTCGTAGGAAATTTCCCCATTTGAAATGAGAATTGGTGTGCCCCCCAAGATAAACTCTTTATTTTCCCATTGTTCAAAAAGATTAGAGTTTGTTTGAGTATTATCTGCGGTTGATGTTAAAAATTCATGAGAAAATGATGCACGATCCCCAATTTTTATTTTAGATAAATCTGTTTTTACCCATTCACCTACAGAGTAAACAAAACCGTTTTTTGGTATTTTACTATTTCCTATTTTTTGCTCAATATCTATTACTTTATTATTGTCTACAATGATCTCGGTTCCGTTTTTGCTGGACAGGGTATTTTCACCCATTGTTGGTAAATATAAAACGATTCGATTCTTGCCGCGTGGTTTATTTATGCGATTTACTGGATAAATTTTGTTTCCGATTTTAACTTCCCATTTCATGAGTAAGTTAATTAAATCGACTTCCGATCCTTCTTTATTCCACCCTATGATGGCAATATCGCCGATGGGGTCCGAATACCATTTATTTCCTATTTTTAGGATTTGTAGAGGGATACCTTCAAATTTTGGATCGAAACATTTGTACCAGAAAAATCCACCATTTACGGCTGCAATAGCATTTACTTTTTGTGCAATAGAGGAAACTTTTTCACATCCGACTTTTTCATTCCCGCCACTTACTATTTCGATTTTATACTTTCGAGGATCAATTTCTAGGATGTGAATCGATAGAGGAATTGGTAAAAATTGAGAAATCGTTTTGTATTGTAATCCAGGATAATTTAAATTATTTTCAAAATCTATAAGCGTTTCTTTTTTTAAAGAAATCTTTTGTAGAGCAAGTAAAACTATTATTGCTAAAAAAGCAGTAGATAAAACGATTAAATTTACTTTTTTCATAATATTTATAGCTTATCTTTTATTAATTAAAACAGCATCTGCGACTTTTCTTTCTTTTGGGATTCTATTTTTCCAAAAACTCCAGGAATGATCATTGGGGTTGTTGAGTATTTTATTTGAAAAAACTAAAGTGCTGGACCCGCCTCCATCAAGATTTATGGCATCGACGCAACCTAACTCTACCAATAGGTCTGCAAGCGCATTTAGTGTCATTCCTATGCTAAATAACAGTTGTCTTCCTTCGACAATCACAATGACCCAATGCCCATTTTGTTTAATGCCAATAGCTGTTCGAGGGTGAACAAAATCTTTGAAATAACTGACTATATTGTCGGAAGAAAAGTCGGTGACTTTTTGTCCATTGTATATTAAAACAGGAATACCGCCTAAAATGTAATCGAAATTGTTCCAATCGGAAGCGTTTTCTTTTTTTAGTAGTGATGAGACTTCATAGAAATAACTACAAGCGGTTCCTATTTTGAAATCTTGCAGATTTATTGAAGCGTCTTTCCCTATCGAAAAAACAAAACCATTTTGTGGAATTTTTGAATCACCAATGTTTTTATTGATAGCGGTTATTTTGTTGTCTTCAACTACGATTTCTGTCCCACTAGCATCCGTATGTGTTGATTCGCCAAGTGTGGAAAAATATATAACAGTTTCGTTATCTTTTCTAACCCTATTTATATGAGAAGCGAGAATTTTTTTATTTTCTATTTTCAGCCACCATTTCATATCTATTTTATCAATAGCTACTTTTTTACCTCCTTTAGACCATCCGATACAACCTTTGTATTTTTCTATAGCCGTAAACCAAAGGTTATTTACTTTTAAAATGCTAGATGGAATTCCGTCGAAAAATAGTATTTGAGAAAATAAATGGTTTTTGTCTTTTTCTGTTTCTTCTACAATTTCAAAAAAATTACCATTGACAGCAAGCAAAGCATTTTCTCTTTTTGCGATATTAGAGACAGTATCTCGTCCGATTTTGTTTTTTTGTGCAGCTTCGATTCGCATACTGTATTTTGCGGGATCTATGTCGATAATATGTATAGACATAGGCTCTGGAAAAGATTCACAAATATTTTTGTACTCTAATCCATCTTCGTAATAATAATTTGCAAGGTGAATATTAGAATTTAAGATCGAAAAACCGTCTAATTTAATAAAGCAAAATGATATAACAATAAGAATGTAAATTTTTTTGAATTTTGAATGAAGAGTCATTATTTAACTTTCAAATATTCTTCCAAACTCATTTGTTTCATAAAAATCATGCCGCTAATATTTTGTAGCTTGTTATCAAAAAGATTTATTAGATTTTCTTCCCCAAGTAAATCTTTTAATAGATTAAACTGTTCGTGCTGAATTTTGCAGGAAAGTTCTGAAAATGGTCCGTCATGAAATTGTGATGGAAATTCTGCAGAAGTTTGAGTTGAAAAAGATTTTTTGAATGTGTAGTCCATAAGTTTTAATTGATTTGCTGTTGCTGGGATAATTGCTAAATCGTTATCGAAAAGGTTGAATTTATACCAAACATTTCGATAGCACCAAACAAATTTGGGAAAACCTTTTTGCTCTGTTTGTTTTATTTCCAGCGCTTTGTTTATTATTTGTAAAACTTTGAAATGGGTATCAGGGCCAGTTCCTTGTGGGTCGAATGCAAAACTGATAATGTCTGGTTTTATTTTATTTATCAAATCAAGTATTGGCTTGATGTCATCATCAAGTGGTTTTGCAGAATAATCTGGGGTATAAAATTTGGATTTAAGATGGAATATGTGGCTTAAAGGAACATTTAAATTAAACCACATTCTATCAACTTCTGATTGTCTAATTTTACCTTTTAATATTTGTATTTCAGGGGTGTCGGCATATCCAGGTTTTGCCGATTTTAGATAATCATTTTTGAGCCAAACTATTTTTTCAATTAATTTATTAGCGCAATTAATCTCAAAAGTTTCTGCCAAAAATCGTGAAAGTATCAATTTATCGAAATCTAAGTTTTGCGTGTTTTTTAAGAAAGAATTTTTGAATATTTCTAATGTTTTTTCGTAAGGTAGATCGAAAATTAAAGATTTATTTGTTTCGATGAAATTTAAATCAATGTCGTTTGCAAGTGTTTCAAGATAGCTGTTTGCAATAGCCCTATACCCATTTGTGAAATATGCAAAATAATTTTCATTATCTTTTAATAAATCTAAAATGTGCGGAAAATATCCAAGCATCTCATCGTCAGGATGTGGCGATGTATGTAATATTTTTAGGCCTTTTAGTTGTTTTTGTCCGAGTTTTATTTTTTCGATTAATCTATTTTTTGAATCTTGCAAAATATCGGGTAACTTGCTATCGAATTTTGAAATTAAAAATTTACCTTTTTCTGTTGTTTCAAAATCAGTTTTTGTTAATTCATCAACGTTTTTGTGGCAATTTTTTGATTGCTCAAAAATTATTTCGTCTATTATTTGAGGATGATTTTCTAAATTTGGAATATTTTTTATATATTCAGCTCTTCTAAAATATAAGTTTGATGCAGCGTCTTTGTTTAAATAAAATTTGGCATTTGGGTTGTTTTGGAAAATCGATGCAGGACTTTCGATGCTTTGTTTTTCTTCAATAGCTTTTTTAACAATCGGTGCTTTGAGTTTTCCTGATGCAAAAATTATTATGGTCGCGTTTTTATTTGCTGTTATAGTGTTTAAGCCTATTGTAATAGCTTGTTTATTTCGACAGTGGCTCATGCCTCCAAAATCTCCTGCAGCAACGGCAGCGCTTTCATAATTTAAAGTTATTAATCTTGTTTTACTGTCAAACGAGGAATTTTTCATGTTGAAAGCGATATGTCCATCAGGCCCTATGCCACCCAAAAAGAAATTGATCCCGCCAAAATTTTTGATCTTTTCTTCATAATCTGTGCAAAACTTTTCAATAGAATCGGAAGTTGGATTTTCTAACATTTCTTTTGGGAAGATCATTTTCAAACAGTTTTCTGGTTTTATTTGCAAAATAGAAATGTAATTTTTTTCGACATAAGATGAAAAGCTATTTTTGTCATTAGTTTCTATAGGAAAATATTCATCCATCTGGACAAATTTTAGGCTTGAAGTATCGGGGAAAGTTTTATTTGAGATACCAAAATATTTTAGTTCTGCGGAAACTGTAGAATCATTCCAATTTTTTTTGTAATGATCTAATTGCTTTATGAATGTAAGTGGAGTTTTACCGGTCGGAAGAGAAATAACTCCGTTAGGATTTTGTAATACCCACTCAATAAATCTAAGGGCTACGAGTTTTCCTAATTCTAAGCTATTTTCAACTTCGATTACTGGAATTTTTTCGTTTGGATAATTTAATTTTCGACCACTTTTTTCTAAAAAAATATTTTCTACATTGCTAAGCATTTTATCCTTTGGAAGTAAGACATTTTAGATTAAAGTTATATAAAAAATGTTTTTATTCAAGAGGTTTTATCTAGCTTCGAGATCTGTTGTCAAAAATTCTTTCAAAAATGTATTTCTAATTACGCTTTTATTATTTTTGATACCCATAGCGATAGCTCTTGGTTGTCCAATGAAAATACATAAATTTTTGGCTCGCGTGATTGCTGTGTAAATCAAATTGCGCTGAAGCATAACAAAATGTTGCATAAATATTGGAATAATTACCGCTTTGAATTCGGAGCCTTGGCTTTTATGTATCGAAACAGCATAAGAAAGAACAATCTCATCAAGTTCGGTAAAATCATAGTCTAAAACACGTTCACCAAATTTTATTTTTAATATCTGGTCGGTTCTATTAATATCTGTTATTTCTCCAATATCCCCGTTAAAAACAAATTTGTCGTAATTATTTTTGATCTGCATAACTCGATCATTAATTTTATAAACTTGCCCAAAACGCGCCACCTGTTTTTCTTCATTATTTTGCGGATTTAAAATCATTTGTAGCTCTTGATTTAATCTTTGCGTTCCAACAACGCCACGATTCATTGGACAAAGTACAATGGAATCTTGAGGCGATATTTTATATTTGTTTTCTAAATTCGCATAAATTTGACGAAGCAGAGGAAAGATATTTTCTGGTAAATCTTCTTTGATAAATTTGAAATCGTTTTTGGATCCTACTCTTGTAGATGTTGGAAACTCACCGTGATTAATTCTGTGTGCGTTTACGATGATCATACTATCTTCTGCTTGGCGGAAAATTTGCGTTAATCTCAAAACTTCGACTTGATTTGATGCAATTAAATCGTTTAAAATATTTCCCGCGCCAACCGATGGAAGTTGGTCGACATCTCCTATCAAAACTAAATTGGCTTGAAGGGGCATTGCTCGTAGGATAGAATTCATCAAAAATACATCGATCATTGAGGCTTCATCGACTATTAAAAAATCTAGCAAAAGAGCATTTTCTTCATTTCGATTAAAATTCATGGTTGTTGGGTTAAATTCTAAAAGACGGTGCAGAGTTTCAGCAGATTTTCCAGTTCCTTCGAACATTCTTTTTGCAGCTCTTCCTGTTGGTGCAGCAAGTCTATAATTAATTTTATAGTTGTCTAAAACTTCTAGTAATTTTTTGATCAAAGTTGTTTTACCCGTTCCTGGACCACCTGTGATGATTGTAATTTTTGATTGTAGACAACTTAAAATTCCTTTTTGTTGGTCTTCATTTAGTTGTTTTCCGTAAGAATCTGTAGCAGAAACTGTTTTGTAAATTTCGTTAAAATCTAAATAAAAATTTTTAGCATTATAATCTTTTAATTTTTTGATTTTGTTAGCGATGCCTTTTTCTGAATAATAATATTTTGGAAGTGACAAATAATGTTTTTCATTATTAGTTAGAAGCTTAATTTTTTCTTCGAGATAAAGATTATTGAGTGCAGCTTTAACTAAAGATTTAGATTCGTCACTTTCTTCTAGTTCTAGCATCTTAAAAAGTTGATTTTTCAGTTCATCAATTTCCAAGTAAAGGTGGCCATCATTTGTTGCTTGTGATAGACAAAATAAAATTCCGCTTTTTATGCGCATTGATGAATTTTTTTCAAATCCAAGCTTGAGGGCAACTTGATCTGATATTTTAAAACCAACACCCCAAATATCTTCTGCTAATCGATAAGGATTTTCTAAAATCTTTTCAACCGATTCTTTACCATAAGTTTTATAAATTTTGGTGGCAAACGATGTAGAAATATCTTTTTCTTTCAAAAAGACCATGACTCGAGAAATTTCTTTTTGAGATTGCCAAGCTTCGATGATTATTGAAACTCTTTTTTCACCGATGCCATCAACTCTGAAAAGTTCATCTGGCGTTTCATCAATCACCTCAAGAGTTCTTTCACCAAAAGTCGCTACCAATTTTTCTGCATACTTTGGACCAATTCCTTTGATGAGCCCACTGCTTAAATATTTTTTTATGCCTTCGACGTTTGATGGTAGTTTTGCTATGCATTCTTTGACTTCGAATTGTCTGCCGAATTTTGGATGAAAGCCCCAAATTCCACGCAGCGTAACAGATTCTCCCTGGTGGATCGCAGGCAAAATTCCCTTTGCGGTGATATTTTCTTTGGAATTTACTTTGACAATAAAAATTGAAAATCCACTTTCTGGACTTTTAAAAAGTTCTTTTTCTATTGTGCCGTGAATTTCTACAATTTCATTCATAATTTTTTTCAAAAATTAAGGGTAAAAGAAAGCTCTTTTACCCTTTTTATGTAATTTTGTTTAAATGTTTAAATTATTTTGATTGTTCAAAAGTTCCTGCGAAGTAAGGTCCTTTTTTTAAAGCTTCAATTTCTTGTTCGGTTCTTAATTTTTTATCTTTAATCCAATCAATTGATTTTTCTTTTGTATAAGGATTTAACAACATCCAAAGAGGGTTTGTAAAAATATAGAATTCTGTGCAAAGACTTTTAGCTTTTTTTATAGTTGTAACTTCATCAAGAAAAAAGGATTCAATTTGTTCTTTGGTTTTTAAATCACTTTTTAAAAATTTAAGAAGGATAGAATCATTTAAATCGATTTTTACTTTAGAGACATTGGTAAAGGACCATTTTACAAGTTCTTCCATCATTTCTTTATATTCATATATATAATTCAAAAATACAGTTCGAGGTTTGATCAAATCCTCTTTTATATGTTGAATAACTTTATCGTTAGACTCTTTTTTTTGTTCTTCAGAGAAAGACTTTGTTTTTATATATTCTGCTTTTAACACCTCTAAAGATTTTAGTGCGTCTTCCATTGTTAATAAAATTTCTGCTGAAAATTCGCCGCATCTAGAATTATTTTTCAATTTTGAATCAATGATAGATACATATGCGTGTTTATAAAAACCTTTGTGTTCATTAGAAGGTGTTTCGGTTGTCGGATTAGTTGCTTTTATTGTTAAAGACATGCTTGAAATTACTGTTATTGCTGCTAGCAAATGTTTTTTGTTAAACATATTAAATCTCCTTAGATTTTTAATAAATTCGTTATTACTACAATGCTTCATTAATACTTCCTAAACTTTTAACAGTTTATATGCGAAATAAAATAAAAAAGCAAAATTAAATAATTTTAAAAATAAAAATTTAGTTTTGAATATAAGGTCCAATCTCGTCCCATTCTTCTGCTAACAAAAGTTGCATCGCCTCCGATACCAAGATTGATTTTAGAACCTTTTTTTAATTTTATATCGTAAGATATTTCACCTGCTAATTTGTGCTGAAGCGCTCTATCAATGAAAGCTTCATCGACTTTTAAAGAATTCATATTGATATCTTCAATTTTATGTAATTTTTCAAAAATCTCTCTTTCCTGTAGATAAAAATCATAAGCAGCTCCAAAGGTCCATTTTTTGTGTTTCCAATCAGAGCCAAATGTGAAGTTGAGAATTCCCCCGGGTCTTACGGTAACATCATATTCTTGAGGCGCAATATATTGATGCTTAAATTCTTCTAAAAGTTTATTTTTTTCTGATTCAGCAGCATTGTTTATATATTCAGGATCTTCTATAGTCCTTTTTTTTAAAATTAATCTTTTTTCTCTAGCTGGCAAAAGAGAATCGAATGATACCTTTCCCCATAGATTCATTTTGTTATTTACTAGGCCTAAGTTTACTTCTAAAAAAGGTCCGATGCTAAAGTGTCCATCATTACCGAGTTCCGGATATATAAGTAAATCTCTAGAATTTTCTAAAAGAGACTCGAGAAAGTCATAATCATTAAAATATGTTCTTTGTGGTTTTTTGAATTTACCATCTAATAATATTCCTGTAGCCGTAGGTAAAATACTAGCTAATCCTAAATGTATTTTTAGATTATCGTTATTGACGGCTTTGACTCCAAATTTTAATTTGGTGTCTCCGATTCCTATTTTTATTCGAGCCAATTCTCTTTTTTTATCAAAAGTGCCGGTGTTGCCAAAATTTTTATTAACTAAATCATTGATTTGTTTTTGATCTTCGTCTGATGCCATTAAATTTCGTTCTACTAGGATTACAGGTAAGGTTGCTTGGAGGCAAAATGAACCTTTAAAAAAATCTGATTTTAAAATAAATCCAGCTTTTCGTTCTTGAATCCAAAGTTTTTTTAACATTGTATATAAGGTTTGAATATCATCTCTATTTGCATCTACACCCTTTGCTGTTTTTATTGCCTGTACTAACAAGGCATAAAATTGACTTTCTGCTGTGGGATTTACGAATACTAAATTTATAAAATTATCAGTAGTTACGCCCGTTTTGTTAGTAGAGTTATAAAATATATTTGTTTGAAAATTACGATTATCAATTCTTAGTGAATTTGAAGTTGCATATATGGTGTTTCTTGTTGGATCTGGTCTTGTCATAGTCCATAGGGGATCTTTAACATT
The DNA here is from genome assembly GCA_003511165.1 of Candidatus Dependentiae bacterium. Taxonomy (NCBI): domain Bacteria; species Candidatus Babelota bacterium. Next base: position 164,073 of record DOJW01000008.1, on the reverse strand, counting down.
TTGTGACATAAATAATAGTAAATCTTTTTCTTCATTGCTTAATGAAAATGATTCACCGATAGCACTTTTTGTTGCCAAACATTCTGTTGGAATTGAAATTTGTTGAAGTTGTAAAAGATCTTCAAAATCATCTTCATCTGCTTTTATTGTAGTTACGGTTGTAAGTGTAAAAAATAAGATAGCTAAAAGAATGTTTTTTTTCCAAAATTGATTCATTAAAAACCTTAAAATATAAGTTAGATAGCAAAAATAAAATTATTTTTAATTAATCTTTTAGATGACTATTAAATACAGAAACTGGATAAAATGTCAATTTTACTCATTCTTTGAAGTTTTTGCTTATTACTTTAAATATAAAAAGTTTTAGATGAAAATAGGCAAAAAAATAACCTTGTGAAAAACACAAGGTTATTTTTAGAAAATTTAAAAAGTTAACTTAAGCTGTTTAGATATTTTGCAAAATTAGAAGCCAATGAAAAAGCTCCTGTTGTGTTTAAAACAGCTTCGAATTTATTTATGTTTGAAAGATTAGCATTGTGTTTTAAAGATTCGAAAGCTTTTTTAACTTCGTCAAAGTTGCATCCAGGACACTTTAATAAAACAATTCCTGTAATGTTACTGGTTTGGATGGATCCAGATTTAGTCGTTAATAAATTTCTGATTTCTTCACAAAGCTTTTTTTCTTTTTCGGGCAATTTAGTAGCTAATTCTTCAAGTAGTTCTCTTACACCGATTTTGGTTGCTAAGTCAAAATGTTTTTTTGCTTCTATTGAAGGCTGTTCAATTGTTATTGAATTTGCAGCTTTTAAAAAGCCAACTAAGCCTAATGTACCGGCTAAAATAGTGATTTTTACATATTTATTGTTAATCATTATGTGATCCCTTCCCAAATTAAGGTTAAAAAGTTTCTAAGGTGCAAAATATGGCGTTTAATTAGTAGTTTTAGAGTTTTGCATTTTAGTACTTCTACCTTAAATGAAAGAAATCTAAAGTCAAACCGCCCCCTCTGGTTTTTAAAAAAGTGGGGTTTTTGCTTAAAAATTAAAGTTTTTTACGCCTTGATATCAAAATGTTTTTAAATATCTCTATAAAAATTAGTTTTAGTGATGCCAAAGTAAGTATTAATCCCCATTCTATTAGGTTTAATGGTTCAGTTAAAAATATTTTTTGTAAGGCTGGAGCGTAAATAACTACAATCTGCATCAAAACCCCAACAATTACGGTAAGATTTAACCATTTGTTTTGTAGAATTTTTGTTTTAAAAATTGATTGGTTCATGCTGCGAACTGAAAAAACATAAAAAAGAGAGGTAAGTGAAAAGGCGGAAAAGATTATTGTTCTTAAATGATTAAAATCGAAAGTGTTAAATTTTCTTAAAAAATAATAAATGGAAAATAAGCCTATATCAGTTGTAATTCCTATGACAAAAATTAATATTTTCATATCTTTTGTAAAAATGGGATTATTTCGTGGAAGTGGTTTTCTGTCCATTATTCCATCTTCTGCAGGTTCAACCGTTAATGCTAGGTGCGAGAAGCCATGAGAAATTAGATTGATCCACAAAATTTGTCCAATTGTTATTGGCATTGGAAGATTAAACAATATGGCAAGTCCAATCAAAATTATCTCACCAAAGCCGTGGGCCAAAAGATAAGTCAAAACCTTTTTTATGTTATCGATTATTAGTCGTCCTTCATAAACAGCATCGGTAACAGTTGCAAGATTATTATCAAGTAAAACCATATCTGCAACTTCACAAGCAAGGTCAGATCCACTGCTGAGAGCTATTCCGATATCGGCTGCAAGGATTGCCGGAGCATCATTTACTCCATCTCCGATCATTGCTACAGAGTTGCCCATACTTTTTAAAATTTTTACGATTCTAATTTTGTGGATTGGGTCGATGCGCGCGAATATTTTGGTATCAATTATCTTTGTAGCAAGTTCTTTGTCAGACATTTTTTCAAGTTCTGCGCCTGTGATTATTCCATTTTGCTCCACGATAAGACCTATTTCTTTTGCTATAATTCTTGCTGTTTCGGCATTATCACCTGTCAAAATGATTGTTCTAATTCCCGCATTTTTTAATATTTGTATACTGTTTGCCGCTGTGGGGCGGAGTTTATCTTGGAGATATATTAAACCTGCAAAGGTTAGATTATTTAGATCTTTTTTTAGGTCTATTGTTTTTTGGTCTTTGTAAGTAAATGCCAAAACGCGAAAACCGCTGGAAATTATTTTTAAATTTTCTTCTTCAAAATGTTTTCTTTCTTCAATTGTTAAATTACATAAAGGTAAAATAACCTCAGGTGCGCCTTTGAGTACTAATTTTTGCCCAGTATCAGACTTGTGCAATGTTGCCATATATTTTAAATCTGAAGAAAAAGGAATTTCGTCGATCAATGGAAATTGGTTTTGCATTTCTGATGGTTTGATTCCTATTTTTTCTGCTGCTTCTACTAATGCTTTTTCTGTTGCGCTTCCTATCCAGGTTTTAGACTCGTTATTATAAAAGACATTGTTATTTAACGCCGCAAGCTGGAGAATGTTTTCTATTTCTTTTAGTTTTGTTAAATCGATTGCGCCCTGGTAGTTTTGAGTAATGATTTTTGAAACGGACATTTTTCCTTCTGTGAGCGTTCCTGTCTTGTCTGTACAAATGACAGAAATATTTCCTAAAGTTTCGGCCGCAATTAATTTTTTGATAAGTGCATGCTTTTTGAAAATTCGCTGCATTCCTATTGCGAGTGTGATGGTTACGGCTATTATCAAACCTTCGGGAATCGCTGCGACGGTTAGAGCTGTTGCAACTCCTATTAAATCTACAAGTGGGATTTGTCTTATTAATCCTATTGATAAAATGATTAACGATATAAAAGTCATTAATCCGCCAATGAACCAACTGAATTTTTTTAATTGATCTTGGATGGGAGTTAGCGAAGTTTCTGGTGTTAAAATCAAATTTGCGATTTTTCCAAATTCTGTTTCTTTCCCTGTTTTTACCACTATTCCTTCAGCGCGACCGTTTATAACAAATGTCCCCATAAAAGCCATATTTTTTTGATCTGCAAGTGTTACTTTTTCTTTTAATATAAAAGTATTTTTTTGCGACGCTTGTGACTCTCCGGTCAAAATTGATTCTTGAATTTCAAAGTTAAAACTGTTTGTTAATCGAATGTCTGCAGGGACTTTGCTACCTGCTGTGAGCAAGACGATATCGCCAACAACTAGATTTTTAGTATCGGTCAAAAATGTTTTGCCATTACGTTTTACAATGCATTTTGAAATTTCAAAAGTGCGTAATTTTTCTGCTGCCTTATTTGCTTTGTATTCTTGAAAAAACCCTACAATGGTATTTATCATAGTTGTGACAGCGATGATGATCGCATCTTTTAGATCGCCTATTAGCAAACTTAGTATGGTTGCGATTACCAAAATAAATATTAAAGGATTTAAAAATTGAGAAATAAAAATAGAAAAAACGGTATCGCTTGACTTTGATGGTACAGAATTGGGGCCAAATTTTTTTAAGCGTTCATTTGCCTCGTTGCTTGATAATCCTATTTTCACATCTGTTTTTAAATTTTTTGCGATTTCTTCTACTGGTATTTGATAAACTTCCATGTACTAGCTCCAAAATTTTTATAACTTATTAAAAAATTGACTAATTAAATTGAATATTAATAAATATAGATCGAATGTTTCAAGTAAACTTTGAAAGTTAACGAAGAGGTAAATAAATGAAAAATAATAAATTTAGTATTCCTTTGACTGTTCCTACCAAATCAAAGGCTATTTATGAAAAAAATTATGATTCGATGACAAGGGGAAGTGGAAAATTATTTTTGTTTGCGGCTGATCAAAAAATAGAACATTTAAATCAAGATTTTTATGGTCCAAATTTACCGGCTTTGTGTAATGATCCAAAGTCGCTTTTTGAAATAGCTAGCAAATCTAAAATAGGCGCTTTTGCAACTCACTTGGGTTTAATTGCAAGATATGGTGAAGAATATTCAAGTGTTAACTATGTTATAAAGCTAAATGGCAAATCAAGCATTGTTTCTACAGCCCAAGAAGATCCGTTGAGTTTGTTTTTGGTCACTCCGCAAGAAGTAGTAGATTTTAAAAATCAATCGCAATTAAATATTGTAGCAATGGGATATACAATTTATTTAGGAAGCAAATATGAAGCGCAAATGATGCGTCAGGCTAGCGAAATGATTTTGCATGCGCATCAAAACGGAATGATTGCAATTTTATGGATTTATCCTCGCGGTCAGGCCATTAAAAATGAAAGAGAAGCGAATTTGCTAGCAGGAGCTGCTGGTGTAGGTGCTGCTCTCGGTGCAGATTTTATCAAAATAAATCCTCCGATCAGTGAGAGTTTAAAGAAAAATGGAGAATTGCTCATGCAGGCTACTCAAGCTGCAGGTAAGAGCAGAGTGATTTGTGCTGGCGGTTCTTTGAAAGACGAAAAGGCATTTTTGCAAGAATTGTATGATCAAATTTATATAGGTGGAACATCTGGGTGTGCTGTAGGCAGAAATATTTTTCAAAAAGATGTTTCGGCGGCTATTAAATTTTGTGACTCGATAGCTTCTGTGGTTTTTGATGGCAAAATTCGCTAGTTTAGGGCAGTTGCGAAAAAATATATGGTTGGTAAGCTTCTTTTTAATAAAACTGTATTTTATAGCGAATATTGAAGGAATTTTAGCATTTTTTATTGAAAAATTGCTGTTTTTTTAAAGAGGGGCTTTATTTTATGTTTAAAAAAATCAATTTATTACTCTTTTTATCATTTTCTTTGCCTAACCTTTTAGCAGAGAAAGATTGGTATGGTAATTCTGCTGAATCTAAAAATTCTAAAGATTTTACATATGTAGTCTCTTCTTTTAATGAAACCGGTTTTGAAATATCGGAAGCTATAAAAGAAGCTGCTAAAAAAAAGAATGGTTATTTGAATGAATCGAAACTTTTTGATGCACAAATAATAAAAGATACAAAAGCTGTTAAGAAAATTTTGAAAGAAAATGTTAAAGCTGAAGAATGTTATACAAAAACAATTGATGGCGTTGATATTTCTTATTCTTACATTGCTCGTGGTGGTGATAACGTGATTATTGTTGCTCCTGGATTTACCAATGCGAAAGAAACGATGGCCCCATTTGTTGAAATGTTTTGGAACAATCGAGATTGTGACATTGTTTTGATGAACTTTAGAGGCCATGGCGATTTGATGAATAAGAGTAAAGACCAAGGACGTTTAAACAACTTTTTTAAGAAATTCTTAGAAGTAGATTTATCTGTATCAAGATTTGGTTTTAAAGAAGAAGAAGATATTTTTGCTGTTGTCAAAGCAGTGAAAGAAAAAAAATTAGAAAAAGATAAAAAGCAATATAAAAAGGTTATAGGTCTTGGTGTGTGTTATGGTGCAATGCTTATGGCCAAAGCTCAAGGCTTGAAAAATAAGGAAGGCGAAAAATTGTTTTCCGACCTTATTTTGGATGGTTGCTGGTTATCGCTCAAATCTATTATTGATAATGGAAAGAATAACATGGCTTTATTTTTTGATCCACAACATGGCGGTTCAAAATGGGGAATAACAAGTGCTGAATATTGCATAACTGCTGTTTTACAACGTTGGCCGGTACAAATGTTCTTGATGTGGCAAGTTAGCAAGCTTTCGGATAATAAATTGAATGATGATATACGAGTTACTACTTATTTACCTAATATAAAAGATACAAATGTTTTGATGTTTTATAGCCGAAATGATCTTGTAATTTCAAGGGATTATTTTGAGACTATTTGGGAAACTATAAATGTTCCAAAGGCTGTGGTTATTACATCAAATCCACATGTTAGAAACCATTTGAAACAAAAAGAACTTTATAAATTTGCGTGTGATAATTTTATAGCGCATGGCCCACAATTTTTTGTGGAATCTCAATTTAAAGTGAATTAAAAATTTAAATTAAACATTCTAAATATTAAGAGATAAATCTTTATAAAGATTTATCTCAATCATATCCCTTTAAGAAGTTTTTAGTGTATTCCGTGTAAAATTGTATCAGCGTCACGCAATCTTTCGAGATATTTGTCATTATAAATGTCATAAGGCTCTTCTGCCTCCAACTTTCCATCACGGTGAATAATCAATCTAAATCTGTCGTTATGAAAATGTCCTATGCTATTTTTATTATTTTCAATTATACTACCGCTTCCATTAGCATATATCATTGTTGTACAAATTTGATCTAAGACCATTCGTGAAACTGTCATATAATGCGGTCGAGAACTATTGAAGTCGTTATCCATATACATATCATCACCCAAAAGCATTTCCTCGAAAGCCGGAACTACTTTTTCTATGGAACCATCATATATTGAACGTGAGATATGAACAGGAGCAGCTGTTTTATTAATTACGCTTACTATTTTTGTTATTTTACCCTCAACATTAATTGTAATAACTGCAAATCCTAAAATAGTAATAAATATAAGCAGCATTTTTTTAAGCTTATTCATATAAGACCTTTCTTTAAATATTTTTTGGCTTTAGACCATCAGACGATTAAATTTTAATACAATTTTCCATAATTCGAGATTAAGTTTATCAGAAGTTTTATTCCAACGCCATTCACATTCTTTAAGATGTAATTTAACGTGAGTTCGACGTTAAATTAAATTTAAAAAACCGCAAAACAACTTTTCCTGTCATCCTTGCGTAAGCGAGGATCCAGTTTTAATTTCAATTAATTTCTTTCCATTTTTGGATTTGAGGCTTCGATTAATTGTAACTTCTACTCACGGCACCAATGTTTAACTTGTTTTTGTGCTCATAAATTCGTCTTGCAATATTATTTGTCACACCAATATATAAAGTTCCATTTGTTTTAGAGCATAGAATATATACGTAATAATTTTTCATTTTGATACTACTTTTGATAAATGCATGAAAACTGGATCCTCGCTTACGCAAGGACGACAGGAGGTGATGTATATTTAACATACATAAAAATGTTTATTTTCATATAAAATCATAAAAGTTTAGATTAGTAAAAGATGTGGGTAATGATAAGTGCCGTGGAGGTGGTATTTTAGAGAGCCGAAGTTTTTATATTTAATTAGCATTTATGAACTTACAAAAAGGGGTATGAATTCCAAAAAATTCATACCCCTTTTAATCTTTATTTGACTGTAACCTTCTTAAGAAGGTTATACGTTGTCATTTTATGTTTACATACTCAAATGTGATGATAATTCCTACTACATAGGGCATACTGATAATCTTGAAAAAAGAATTTCGGAACATAAATTTAGAAAGTATAGTGGGTATACAAGTTCAAGACTTCCAATTCAGATAGTCTTTACACAAGCCTTTGCTACTAGATATGAAGCGCTTATGGCAGAAAGACAAATGAAAAAATGGACTCGAGTAAAAAAGGAATTACTTATTTCAGGGGGATGGCAAGCATTAGCAAACAGGGATAAAAAGTAGGTTTAAGCATGAATCAATTCAAAATTATAAATCCCTGATATTAAAATAAAGAAGTTCGCACCCATTCGACTACGCCATAGAATGGCTTCGCTCAGGGCGAACGGAAGTAAAAATTCAAGAGTCTGACTAAGATAGCTAAAGGTTTCAAAAGAGGTCTATTCTAAGTATTAGGCGGTAAAGATTTTAAAATCTTTACCGCCTTTTTATTTTTAGAGAAATTTCAATCTATTCCGTGTAAAATTGTCTGAGCTTGGGATAGTCCTTCAAGATCTTTTTGATCATCAAGTACTGCATATTCCTTTATATGTAAACTTCCATCACAATCAATAATCAAGATGGCAGCTTTTGATATATATAAACATTCGTTCCAATCAGTAAGCAATTTGCCTCTTCCTTCATCAAGCGCTATGATCTTTCGAGTTTCTTTAATTAAATTTTCTTCAATTGTTTCACCATTTTTATCAAGAGATAAATACGAATATATGGAGCGGTTTGATACTGGTACCCATCGTGAAACACCAATAATCTGAAATATAGGCATGTCGAACTTCATAGATATATCATATCTACCATACACAGACATTTCACTTTGTGGTAAAACTACTTTTTCTACAGAACCATCTCCACATAGACATGAGATGTGAGCTTCATATTGTGTCTTATTTATTACTTTTACTATAGTTGTTATTTGTCTTTGAGCGCTGATTGGATAACTTGAAAACATTAGCGTTGCAACCATTGTAAACAGTATTTTATTTAACTTATTCATACTAAGACCTTTCTTTAAATATTTTTTAATAATTGACGCTTTGTAAGTATATTACTTTGATATTGTGATTTTTTTAAGAAGATCTTTTAATGTTTTTTTATTTTTCTCATCGAATTCAAAAAGTTTATCTATTATTTTTTCGAAAGTTTCGACAGTTCCCTTTTTTAGTTCTTTGAAGCTTAAAATTACAAATTTCATTTTTTCAAGTAGTGTCCATGCAGGAATCTCTTTGTAATTTCGCATCAAAAATGGAAGAAGTTCTTTGAGCGTATTTAATGTTTCTTCATCTGTAGCTGTATCAAGAAATTTTAAATATGACTGCAATAATTTATCGCAATCTCTTCCACTCAAAACAACACTTTTTACTAATGCGGTTTTAAATACTTTTGCCAAATCTTGTTTATTTTCTTGTAAGAATAGAGCGCTATTTTTTAGAAGCTTTTCTTCTAGTGGACTAAAGTAGTGACCAACTTCTGCCTGCATTGCCGAAACTCTAGCTAAATAAAGTTCTTTCTCTTCGCCTTCGAGTTTTCTTACAACTTTATCTTCATTTATCTCAAAAACATCGTCAGTAGGATTTTGTCCGAGTGAAAAAATAACAGCAGCTTTTTCTTCTAATCCTCTTTTGAGATAAACGTTGTACAAAGTCTGAGCTTTTTGTGATGCGATTTCTTGTGGGACATCAATATCTTCAAAAATATCTTCATTTGCAAAAGTGAGTTTTTTCATTAAATAAGTTTCGCGATGGCCCATTTCTTCCGCAAAAGGATTTTTGTAAAAACTGTTGTATGCAAAATTAAAGAAATCCATTTGTGGTATGTCTACAAATATTTCACTGAATGTTCTGAAATATTCATTAGTTCCCATGGCGAGTATTACCGGTACTTTTTCTTCGATTATTACTTTGTTTTCGACATGATCTATGTATGTTACCAAAACATTTTTGTTTGCAACGACAATATCTTTTGGCTTATTGACTTTAACTACTTTTCTATCTCCTTCTTGCACTATTATGAAGCGATCTTGCATACTGTTTACTCTATTGATTATTTGTAAGTCTCCATGGATATCTGCAAGGTAAAATGATGTTTGATTGCCAGGGATTCTAATTTGTGGATAATTGACTATATCTCTTAAAACTCCGACGGTTCTAAACATTCTTGTAATCCAGGCAAATAAATTGGTCGTCATATCTTTTGCTGCGTCAGATTTTAATAAATTGAAAAACGTATCGACAGCTGGGAAAAATAAATTGGTATCTACCATTCCACTTGTTGATATATCTGCAGTTGATGCAACAGATAAAAACATTTTATTGTGAGTTTCGGGAGTAGCACTTTTTGTTTTTTGGTGAGCATTCAGCATCTTAGCAAGTTCAGTATTATAAAAATCATTGATCATAACCCTTTCCAAAGCGGATAAATTATCGCCTCCCATGTAGCAAGTTAGAACATATGTGAACAGTGTGCCTTTTTCTTCTAGATCTCTAATCAAATCTAAAAAGTAAGGTAGAGAAAGATTTACAGCGATAGCATTTGTAGGGTTTTTTCTTTGCCTTAAATAACTCCAGCCATGACCTTCTAATTGAACAATCCGTCCACGCTCTTTGACGTTGGTCAAAACATTTTTTATCGATTCGACAGTTTGTTTGCCAAATTCATCAGCAGAGATATCGCTTTTTGTCTTTAAATCTATTTTTGAAAATTTTTTGTGAGTTAAGCTTTGCGGGTTAAACCCTAGCCATCTAAGAATAGCAATATCTGATAATTTTATTGTAGAAGGGATAAAACTTTTTATATATTCTTTTGGGATGATAAGCACAGCGGATTGATTATTATTAACAATGAAAAAATGAAAACTGTTTTCTAAATCCAAATCGATTTTATCTGCTTTTCTTATAAAGTCAGCATTAAATAATAAATGTTTACCGAAGATAAGACAAGGCTCTTTTTTATTTTGAAGAATTCTTACAAGATTCAAACTTACTGCTCTTGGTCCATGTGATTCGCCATCTTGGTCAATGAAAATAGCTAAATGATGCAAAGGAACTTGAGGAATATTCTTTTTAGCATCGTTAATAGTTTTTTCAAAAAAATCATTAACTCTTTTGGGTTCAAATTCTCTGAATAATTCGCGAGTCTTTTTCAGTAGCTGTGCATCTTTCATTATAAGAGGTAGACAGGCTTGGTGTTGAAATAAAATTGAAGGTAGTAGAATTTCACCCAAAATACGCTGCTGAGATTCTTCGTCCATGCTACTTTTCTTTTGCATCGCTTCGGTTAATGCTTTAACTAAAATAGCAGGATTATTTGTAGCATATGGAAAGACTAGTTGACCTTCATTATTAGTTCCAAACAGTGGTGCGTTTTGTTTTTCAAGTGCGGCTGCAAATTTTGGTGCATTTTTTTTAACAGGTTCATCTTCTTCTAGTGCGGTATAAAGCGGTGTTCTTGAGTATTCATCTATGAACGATAAGATATTGGCTATTTGCGCGCTTTGTGTAACTTTTGTCCAAAATTCAATTTGATTTGGATTGTCATTAGCAAAATGCAGGATTGTTTGACCATTGTTGTTTCTTGTATCAATACTTGCTCCATTTTCTAATAAATATATTAAAAGATCAGAATTTTGTTTCCTTGCAACAGTATTGATAAATGGAGTATCTCCATTGAGATTTTTTGCATTTAAATATTCAGCAGGGTTTAAACCATTTTTTTTCAACCAATTGATTAAAATTTCTGCAATGTTTTTATTTCCAATGTGAAAAAATACAGTGTTGTCGTAACCATCTTTCGCATTAATATCTGCGCCATTATCGAGTAAAAAAGAAAGTAAATTGCTATTTCCATAACTTACTGTAAATCCTAAAGCTGTTTGTCCTTCTTCGTCTTTTGCGTTAATATCAACAGAACCATCCCAAACAGATTTGAAAAAGTCATTAGTTTGATTTTTAGGATCTATCTCTTTCAAAATTTCAAACGCTCCTTCAAAGTTGTGCTTTTTTATTTCTGTTCTAAATGGATTTTGTTTTTCTTCTTTTTCTTTTTCTAGTTTTTTTGCTTCTTCTTTGAGTCTAGCTTCTTCTCGGAGTTTTCTTTCTTCTTCAAGTTTTGCTTGTTCTTTTCTTATTGCTTCTATTCGAGCGGCATCTTCTGCTTGTTCTCTTAATCTAAATTCTTCGAATTGTATTCCGCGAGCATGTCTTTCAATATCTTCTTTTAATTCTTTTTCGGCGGATTTTTTATGAGCTTTTGCTTGTTGTAATAGTAGTTCTTTTGTTTTTATGCGATCAGTCTTTGTATCTTCGAGATGTTTTTCAGCGTAAATTAATTGCGATTTATATTCTTCGCCCCAAAGAGATCCAAATTCTGATTTAACTTTTTCAAGTTTGATTTTTATTTGTTTTATTTCATTTTCATATCGTTTTATTGGTTCATCATAGCGTTTTAAATATTCTTCATTGTGTTTTAGAGCAGCTTCGTAATCTTTTTGAATTTGTTCAACCCTTTGATTTATTTGCTTTTCAATATCACCATTCGCACTTTGTATATTTCCCAAAATACATCCGATAAACAAAGCTAAAACTATAATTTTTGCAAGTTTCATTTATGTTTTTCCTTTTTAAAAAATTAAAAGTTAACTACCTTATCTTTTCTAGAAAAAATGGGATGAAAAAATCAAGAAAATAATAATAATAATAATAATAGTTTAGGAGCTTTTTTGAGTTTTAAAGGTAAAGCTTTAAAAGAAAGTTTTACCGATTTTTTATTTTTATCCTTTACTTTCAACTTTTTAATTTCTTAAAATCAACTGCGCAATTTCATAATAAAAATTTAGTGGGACATTTTGTGGCGACAATTTTTAGAGAAAATAAGTTAATCTTTTTAGCACGCGATTTATCGTTGAAATCAAAAATGTGGTATTTTAGAGAGCAGAAGTTTTTATATTTAATTAGTATTTATGAACTTATAAAAAGTGGTATGAATTTAAAAAAATTCATACCACTTTAATCTTTATTTAACTGTAATTTTCTTTAGTAGATCTTTTAATGCTTTTTTATTTTTCTCATCGAATTCAAAAAGTTTATCTATTATTTTTTCGAAAGTTTCGACTGTTTCCTTTTTTAGTTCTTTGAAACTTAAAATTACAAATTTCATTTTTTCAAGCAGTGTCCATGATGGAATTTCTTTGTAATTTTGCATCAAAAAAGGAAGAAGTTCTTTGAGCGAAGTTAATATTTCTTCATCTGTAGTTGTATCAAGAAGTTTTAAATATGATAACAATAATTTATCGCAATCTCTTCCACTCAAAACAACACTTTTTACTAATGCGGTTTTAAATACTTTTGCCAAATCTTGTTTATTTTCTTGTAAGAATAGAGCGCTATTTTTTAGAAGCTTTTCTTCTAGTGGACTAAAGTAGTGACCAACTTCTGCCTGCATTGCCGAAACTCTAGCTAAATAAAGTTCTTTCTCTTCGCCTTCGAGTTTTCTTACAACTTTATCTTCATTTATCTCAAAAACATCGTCAGTAGGATTTTGTCCGAGTGAAAAAATAACAGCAGCTTTTTCTTCTAATCCTCTTTTGAGATAAACGTTGTATAAAGTCTGTGGTTTTTGTGAAGCAATTTCTTGTGGAACATCAATATCTTCAAAAATATCTTCATTTGCAAAAGTGAGTTTTTTCATTAAATAAGTTTCGCGATGACCCATTTCTTCGCCAAAATCTGCAGGGTAGAAACTGTTGTAAGCAAAATTAAAAAAATCCATTTCAGGTATGTCTACAAATATTTCACTGAATGTTCTGAAATATTCATTAGTTCCCATGGCAAGTATTACAGGTACCTTATCTTCGATTATTACTTTGTTTTCGACATGGTCGATGTACGTTACCAAAACATTTTTGTTTGTAACGACAATATCTTTTGGTTTATTGATTTTAACTACTTTTTTATCCCCTTTTTGTGCGATTGTGAAGCGATCTTGCATGGTGTTCATTCTATTGATTATTTGTAAGTCTCCATGGATATCTGCAAGATAAAATGATGTTTGATTACCAGGTATTCTGATTTGTGGATAATTCACAATATCTCTACGAACGCCAACGGTTCTAAACATTCTTGTAAGCCAAGTAAATAGATTTGGCATCATATCTTTTACTGCGTCAGATCGTAATAAGTTGAAAAACGTATCGACAGCTGGGAAGAATAAATTTGTATCAACGTCTCCGCTTGTTGAGACATCTGCTGTTGATGCAACAGATAAAAACATTTTATTATGAGTTTCGGAAGTAGTGCTTTTTGTTTTTTGATGGGTATCCAGCATAGTTGCAAGCGTTGTATTGTAAAAATCATTTATCATAACTTTTTCCAAAGCTGATAAATTGTCACCCCCCATGTAACATGTTAAAACGTGTGTGAACAATGTGCCTTTTTCTTCTAACTCTCTAATTAAATCAAAAAATGCGTTTAAAGGTAAGTTTACCGCACGCTCATAAATAGTATCTATTTTTTGTCGAATATAACTATATCCATGTCCGCTTACATATACAATTCGTCCACGTTCTTTAACATTAGTCAAAACATTTTTAACCAGATTAATAGTTTTTTCCCCAAATTCTTTAGTTGGAATTATTTGCTCTTTACTGAAGTCGATATTGGCAAATTTTTTATGAACCAAATTTTTAGGGTTAAAACCTAAAGATCTTAGCCAAGATAAATTTGACAAATTTATTAGAGATTTATCGCTTACATTTCTTGCGGCATAATTTTTAGGAATAACAAGAACAGGAAAAAATTTATCATCATTGATTGTAAAAAAATAAAAGTTTTTTTCAAAATCGAATTTTTCTTTATGCAGGTTTGTGGCCGCATGTTTTAGTACATGGCCACCTATAACGAGACATGGTGTGCCTGCTTGTTTAAGCATTGATGTAAGTTTTACGCTCATAGCTTTATTAGTGACATCCCATTCATCATCTTTATCTATAAATATAGCTAAATGATGCAAAGGAACTTGAGGAATATTCTTTTTAGCATCGTTAATAGTTTTTTCAAAAAAATCATCAACTCTTTTAGGTGCAAATTCTTTAAATAGTTTTTTAGTATTTTGCAGTAATTTTGGATCTTTTATTATAAGGGGTAGACAGACTTGGTGTTGAAATAAAATTGAAGGTAGTAGAATTTCACCCAAAATACGCTGCTGAGATTCCTCGTCCATGCTACTTTGTTTTTGCACAGCTTCGGTTAATGCTTTAACCAAAATAGCAGGATTATTTGTAGCATATGGGAAGACCGGTTGACCTTCGCTATTGGTGCCAAACAGTGGAGCATTTTGTTTTTCTAATTCTTTTGTGAATTGTGTTACATCTTCTCCTTCTTCTAAAGCGCAGTATAGAGGGGTTCGATAGTATTCATCAATTGTTGGTAATGTTGGTGTTAGCTCAGTAGTCTTGGCTATTTCGATCCAATAACTAATACCTTTTGGATTTGCATAAATAAAATGAAGAAAAGAGCGGCCAGCGTTATTCCTTGCGTTAATATTTGCGCCATTATCTAGTAAAATTTTTAGTGACTCAGTTGCACTATGCATTGCTGCAACCATTAAAGGCGTATTTCCATCGAGGTCTCGGTCATTCAAATATTCAGCAGGATTTAAACCATTTTTTTTCAACCAATCAATCAAAATGATTGCAATATTTTTAGTGTTAAGGTAGAAGAAGACCGTTCTCTCATATTCTCCTTTTACATTTGCATCAGCACCATTTTCGAGTAAAAATGTAACGAATTTATCAAGGCCATGCATCGCAGCAACAATTAATATTGTGTTTTCATCTTTATCTTTTGAGTTGATGTCAAAAGAAGGGTCCCAAATAGATTTAAAAAAATCATTAGTTTGGTTTTTACTTTCTATTTCCGAAAGTATTTCACAAGCGATTTTAAAATAATGAAGGCGTATATTATCTCTAAATATATTTTTTTGTTTTCCCAAGGTAGTTTCATCTTCTTTTTGTTTAGCTTCAGCTTCAATTTTAGCTTTTTCTTTTGCGAGTTCATCTTCTTTTTGTTTTTTTTCGATTGCAATTTTAATTTCTTCTTTAAGGCGTTTAGCTTCTTCTTGTATGAGTCTAATCTCTTCCTCAAGTTGAGCTCTTTTTTTACTTATTGTTTCTGTGATTTGATCTGTTTCTAATTTTAGTTTTAGGTCTAATTCTTTGCGTAGTGTAAGGTTAGCTATTCTTTGGATATGATATGCTATTTCGTCTAGTATTAGATTTTTTCTACTTTCTGCGTTTTTTAAAAAAATTTCTATGGTATCGAGGTATATTTTTATTGCGTTTTCAAGACGTTTTTCATGATCAACCAGTTGTGATTTATGATATTCAATTGAATCTTGTGATTGTGATTTTTCAAGATTGCTTTTAGTTTGTTTAATATTGCCTTCTATTTCTTTAATCGCTTTAAGATTAACTTCTAAATTGTGTTCATATGGTTTTAATATTTCGTCGTCGTAGTTTTTTTGTATATTTGCAATTGCACGGGATATTGCTTCTTCTTCTTCCCCGCATTTAATTCGTATATTTCCCAAAATGCTTCCGATAAACAAAGCTAAAACTATAATTTTTGAAACTTTCATTTATGTCTTTCCTTTTTTAAAAATTAAAAGTTAACTACCTTATCTTTTCTAGAAAAAATGGGATGAAAAAATCAAGAAAATAATAATAATAATAATAGTTTAGGAGCTTTTTTGAGTTTTTGAGATAAAGCTTTTAAATAAAGTTTTACCGATTTTTTATTTTTATCCTTTACTTTCAACTTTTTGATTTCTTAAAATCAACTGCGCAATTTCATAATAAAAATTTAGCGGGATTTTTTGTGGCGATAATTTTTAGGGAAAATAAATTAATTTTTTTAGCACGCGATTTATCGTTGAAATCAAAAATTTTTATGCCAATTTTTGTCATTGTTATTTTATTTCTAATTTTTAAAATTTTCTTTTTCAATTCTATAAATTCAAATATTTCAAATCTAAATAACTCTTTGCAGCAGGGTGAAGCTTTACGCAATCAGTTACAATCAAAACTTGATGAGCTGCAAAAGCTGGATAAAGAGAATGAATTTTTAATTTCGAATGTAAACCAAAAGTGGAAAGTCGAAAAACATATAAAAGTAATTTTGGAAAATTTGGAAAAGAAAAATTTAAGATTTTTAGACTTAGAAGAAATAAATCTGCCAACAAAAGCTAAAGATAAAATTTATTCAAAAAAATTATTCTCATTAAAAGCGGAAGGTTCATTTGATAGTTTGTTTTCCTTTTTTGATTATCTAGCGAGTAAAAGTTCTTTTTTGAAAGTTAAACAAGTGGTGATCAAACGCATGGATAGTGGTTTTTTAAAGGTGGAAATACTATTTAGGGTTATTGATTTTATAGATTTTGCAAAATTATGAAAAATTTTAAATTTTTATTTATAACATTTTTATTATCTGGTGTGGCTGTAAATGCACGTGATCCATTTTTCGTAAACAGTCCAAAATCGCAGAAAGATATTCAAGAACATTTTCGATTGTCGGCTGTTTGTAAGTCGGATGAGAAAATGGGTGCGGTTATCGTTTGTGGCAAAAAAAGTTATATAGTTTTTGCAACTGATCCTGTGGAAAATTATAAAGTAACATCAATAAGGTTTGAGGATGTGATTTTAGAAGATGATGATAAAAAAATTACTCTGCATCTTAGCTAGAAGGGTGAGCTTATAATGAGCAAAATTTTAAAAATAATTTTAATTTCATTTTTAAGTTATGGTTTTGTTTGTTGTGATGAAACTATTATACCTAAAGAGCTTTTTGATTTATCACAAGTTCCTCCACTGCTTACTGATTTGGTAGAAAACGAGCAGCAAATTAAGGAAAAAGAAGATCGCGCAATGGTGCAAGATGTTGTTAGCAAAATTGTTAAATCTTCGGACAAAGAACTTGAAGCTGAAGCCAAAATACTTGCAAAAGATAAAAATAAATTTCAAAAATTTTTGACCCATTTGCCACAGGCTTTAGCCATAGAGCATTCTAAAAAAGAAGAATTGCTTTTTGATGGAGAGATTAGGAAAAATTTAGAAAAACAATTTGATGAAAAAGAGTTAGCTGTAAAGCTTTCAATATCTTTGAAAAATACAAAAATATCAGATTTGATAATGCTTGCTAGCAAATTAACAAAATTAAATTTTGTTGTGGATCCTGATATTGATGTGATGGTACCAAGTTTAGATTTAAAAGATGTTTCGCTTGCATCATTTTTGAAAATTTTGTTTTCATTTAGCAAAGAAGAGCTAGTTTTAACTAAAGAGATGAATGTTTATCGCGTCGCAAAACTTTCAAATATTTATGAATCTTTGAAAAGAAAAATTTTGGGCGCAAAGTCTGAAGAGTTTGAAAGATATTTTATTACTTTAAACAATGTTAAATTTACCGATGAGGTGAAGATTTATATTGAAAACGTTTGGAAATCTCTCTTGGGTGAAGATTTTGGGAAAACAGGATTTTATTTGATTTGTGATAAATTGAGTAAAAAAATACTTTTTAGAGGTCGAGTGCACCAAGTGGGCGAAATGAAAAGTTTTTTGAAAGGTATAGATGTTTTTTTGCCACAAGTAAAAATCGAAGTTCGTATGGTCATTGCAAATAAAGATTTTGAAGAAAGTCTCGGCGTTCGATGGTCTGGAATTTACAACAGAAGAGCAAGTATGGGAAGTGGATGGGGGTTTATAGGAGGAGGTAATCCTTCTGAAGGTATTAAAAACGCTCCAGCTGCACAGTCTGCGGCCGATGTGGTTGATTGGGCGTTAAATTTTTTCCCTGCGGCTGGTGATGCTGGAAGAATGATTAAATTACCGTTTGTTTTTGGTGGTAAAGATTTAAATACAAAAAGATTGAATTTAGAGCTTGATGCTGCTGAGACAAAAGGAGATGTAAAAACAATTTTAAAGCCTTCGATTTTAACAAATCATGGAGAAGATGCAGAAATTTTGGTGGGAAGTAGTATTCCAATAGAAGCTGTTGTAAAAGATACAATTGCGGATAGTTTGCGAGATATTACAACCGCTACCTATAAAGATGTGGGGACAAAGTTAAAAGTAAAACCGCTGGTTTCTGCAGATAAAAAGTCGATTTTTTTAGATATTTATGTTGAAAATTCTAGCGCATCCCAGGCAGCGGGTGCAAAATATCCGACAATTGCTACAACAAGATCGAGCAGTAGGGTTGCCCTCAAAAGCGGGCAAACTACAATGATCGGCGGATTAATAGAAGATACAAAAAATGATTATAAGGCTGGAATACCGCTTATAAGTAATATTCCTCTTTTTGGATACCTCTTTAAAGGAACTAGAAAAAACATTAAAGATCATCAACTTTTAATTTTTATTACCCCTTCAGTTTCTTAAAAATGTAAATTTTTGATAAAAAAACATCTTTTTAAGTTCCTCTTTTATTCAAATATTATTGTTTAGCATTAAAACAAATTGATTATTTGTAAATATTGACTTATTTATCTCTGATTAACGATACTTTATTAAAAGGGGATAAAGTTATAAATGTATTTTAATTAAGTGGGGGATAGTATGAACAAAACTAAATTATCTATTTTAAAATTTTTGATAATTACATTTTTTGTATTTTGTCAGCTAAATGCACACGCTCTCAAAGATGTAAAGGTAGCAGAGTGGTCATTTTTTGTTTATGCACAGACAAAAAATGATTTAAACAATTTTTTTGCCAAAAATTTAAGAGATATGGCAAAGGTCGGTTCTAGCGATAAATTGAATGTTGTTGTGCAGTGGGAACAACCTAAAAAAATAGGAACATGGCGATACAAAGTTCAAAAAGGCTCGATAGATTTGGATTATCATACTTCCGCGCTTACAGGTAAAAATATTGCAAAAGATGTGATTGATTTTTTTAAATGGGGTGTTGCAAAATATCCTGCAAAACATTATGCATTGATTTTGTCTGGTCATGGAAGCGGTCCTATAGATCCATCTTATTTTGCTAATCGAGGAATTCTTTTTGATTGGGAAAATAGAACATATTTAAATAATCAGCAATTAGTTGAAATGTTAGATGGTATTAAAAGAGATGTTTTGGGTGGTAAAAAATTAGAACTTTTGGGTCTTGATGCATGTTTGATGGCATCGCTAGAAACCGATTATCAAATAAAAGATAGAGTTGAATATTTGGTTGCATCTCAAGAGCAAGAGCATGCAGATGGTTGGTTTTTCTCAGAAATATTTAAAGATTTAAATTCAAAAAGTTTAAACGCTTCGCAGCTTGGGTACCTAATTGTTGATGCTTATAAAAGATTTTATGAAAAGCGATTTGATTGGTACACACAATCAGCTGTAAATATTAGTGAAATTGAAATTTTGAAAAATAATTTGAATCAAATTTTGATAGGTATTCAAAATTGTAAAAAACTTTATGGTAACTCTTTTACTAATGTTATTAGATCTGCTAGAAATAATTGCGCACAATTTAATGTTCCTATTTATGTTGATTTACATTCTTTTTATTCTGAACTTTATAATCAATTAAAAGCTGGTAAAAAGTCTCCAAGTGAAATAAATGATGGATTTGTTAATTATGTTATATCAAATGAATTTTTAAATAATTCTAAAGATGTAGAAAATAGAGAAAATTTGGTTTTTAAAGATCTTACGGAAACTCCAACAAATTGTTTGGATTTAACATCGACTACATCATCAGATAAAGTTGAATTGCAAGTTCAAGATAATACAATGTCACTACTTGACGAGATTTCATCTTCTATTGTATCAAGTGAGGATGAGTTAACGCTTCTTGCAGAGTCGAGTGATATTAATTTCAAATCTGGTGAGATTGAAAATTTAAAAAATGATTTATGGGTTGGAATGAAGGCAATTGAAAAAATTGTTATAGCTAATACTGTTGGGAAAAATATTGCTAGAGCAAAAGGTATTTCAATATATTTTCCAAAAAGTTCTAATGTTGATAATTCTTACATGAAAACAGAATTTGCCAAAAACACCTTGTGGGTGCAGTTTTTGGTAGATAATATGCGATAAAATTCCATAAAATAAAACAAAAGCTCAATCTAAAAATTAAAATTATGTTTTAGATTGAGCTTTTTTAGTTTATTATCTTTAGAATTAATTTCTTTTTTAGCTTTGGTAAAGCTTAAAAATCTTTTTATTAAGTAGGAGTCTTTTATGCAGTCCTGCAAAATTCAAAAAAGTAAAAATCCCAAAATAATATTAAATTCTGTTGAAGAGGAGATTCTAGTCGTAAGACGTGAATTTTTATTTCCGTATGGAGTAATTGACGGTTTACAATTTGTTGATGTAGCGGAATATGAAAAATTGATATTGTCTAAAGGAATTTTTTTAAAAAGAAGTTTAGTAGAAGAAGATACCAATTATAAGCAAATTATCCCTTATTTAGTTTTTTCTTATAAAGATAAATTTTTTCTTATGCAGCGGAAATCATCTGCTTCTGAATCAAGATTGAAAAATAAATATTCTTTGGGAATAGGTGGCCATATTCGAAAAGAAGATCTTGTAAATGGAGATATAACATCTTGGGCTACAAGAGAATTTTCAGAAGAGATTTATTATGGTGGTTCTTTTAATATCAAACCTATTGGATTATTAAATGACGAAAGTGATGCTGTAGGATCCGTTCACACGGGATTTATTTTTTTGCTTGAAGGCGATAGTAGCAGAATTGATGTTCGTTCGGAATTAAAACAAGGAAATTTGTATTCAATTCCTGAACTCTTGCGATTTTATACGAAGATGGAATCTTGGAGCAAAATTGTTTTTGATTATTTAAAAAAGATTTAAATTAATTTAGACCAAGCTTCTAAAAAATCATGTATTGAAAGTTGCTGAGCGCGAGAATTTAAAAATTTTTCTGAAAAAGTTTCAAGACTGTAATGATTTGATACCAAGTTATTTCTTAGGGTTCTTCGTGGTTGATGGAAACAAAGTTTTAGAAATTTCCAAAAATTCTCTTCTTGTGGTATTTGCAGAGTTTCGCTTTTTGGTTTGAAATAAATCAGACGTGAAAAAACTTTTGGCGGTGGGCTAAATGCTCCCGGTTCTACTTTTTCTAGCAATTTGAATTCGAAATGATTTTGTAAAAATAAACTTGTTGCGCTGTAACTTTTTCCAGTTTTGGAAACTATTTTTTGTGCAACTTCTTCTTGAATCATTACAACACCTTCATTGAAAAGATGTTTATGTTTCAAAAATAAGAAAAATATTGGAAATGTTATTTGATATGGAAGGTTTGCGAGTATAACGAGTGGTTGTTTTTCTTTTAAACTTTCAAACTCAACTTCTAAGATATTTTTTTCTATAATTTCGAGTCTTGGATCTGATATTTTATTTCTTACAACTTCTGCCCATTCTGGATCAATTTCGTAGCAAATTAAGTTTTTACAGTTTGTTTGAGATAAAATTGACTCAGTTAAAAATCCGTCACCACACCCGATTTCCATAATTGTTGTGTTTTCATCAATTTTTACTTCAGCAATCATATGGTCAACGACTGATTGTTTCCTCAAAAAATGCTGACCGTAGGCTTTCTTTTTTCTTGGAAATCCATCATTTTCGTCGCGATTGTGATAAGAAAAATATGGTTTTTTATCGAATTTTTGGTGTTTTTTCATAATCTAATATAATATTGTAAAATTAATAAAAATAAAGCTTATATTTAATTGACACAAAAACTTGAGATTGTTACAATTAAAATTGACAAGTAGAAATATCAATTCTTTGAAATTACCCCAAAAAATTTGAAAACTTGGGGGCGTCACGGTTTCGACGGGATAACGTGTCGACTTGAGAGCATGTCGAGTTTTGTTTTGGGAACTCGTTAAAGAACTAAAGCAAAAACAATAAGTGCAGGACAATATTCTGCAGCTCAAGCTTAATTAACTCAGTTATTTAGCTTGACTCCTGTTAGTGCGGCGTGGCTATCAGCTAATCTAACTTGTATTAATCAGATAGAATTTTCTAGCAAGATTTTTTGGTTTAGTAGCTAGATCATATCACTAAACTGGCTGTGATTTAATTTTTTGCCTTTGAGATGAATCAGTAGTATATTCGAAGGCTAAACATGTAGTGCTTAGTTTACATATTGTTTCGGACATGGGTTCAATTCCCATCGCCTCCACCAATTTTTTGGAGCTGCAAATTTTGCAGCTCCTTTTTTTTTTGTAAAAATTGAGATATCTTTTCACAATGTGTGAAATAAATTTTTAAAAAATTTTTGCTTCAAATTTAGGGAGCTTTCTAATGATCACAAAAATCAAATCAATCACGACAAATAGTTTGGGTAAGGATCTTCTTGTCAAAGGATGGATCAAAAGTTCTAGAAATCTTAAAGATTTTTCGTTTGTCGAAATTAATGATGGTTCTTGTTTTTCCAACTTGCAAGTTGTTGTTGATGCTAAAATTGAAAATTATGAAGAGATAATGAAAAAAGCTACAACTGGAGCTTCTATCTCTGTTTTTGGAGATTTAGTAAAAAGTCCAGGGAAAGAACAATCGTTTGAACTTCATGCAAAAAAAGTAGAAATAATTGGTGAATGTGATCCTGAAATTTATCCATTGCAAAAAAAACATCATACATTTGAATTCTTAAGAACTATCGCACATATTCGTCCTCGCACAAATACTTTGGGTGCTGTGACTCGCGTTCGAAGTGCACTTTCTTTTGCTACGCACAAATTTTTTCAAGAAAATGGATTTTTATATATTCAAACTCCGATTATTACTGCATCCGACTGTGAAGGTGCAGGACAGATGTTTAAAGTTTCAACTTTGGATTTTGAAAAGTTGCCAAAAGATAAAATCGGTAAAATTGATTATGAACAAGATTTTTTTGCAAAGCCTGCTTTTTTAACAGTCTCAGGGCAGCTTGAAGGCGAATGTTATGCATGTTCCTTAGGAAATATTTACACATTTGGCCCGACGTTTAGAGCTGAAAATTCAAACACTGCACGGCATTTGGCAGAGTTTTGGATGATCGAACCTGAGATGGCATTTGCAGAACTTGTTGATGATATGAATTGTGCAGAAAATTATTTAAAATTTTGCGTTAAGTATGCATTAGATAATTGCATGGAAGATTTACAATTTTTTGACAAGATGATTTCCAAAGGTTTGATTGACCGTTTAAATCATATAGTTGAGCAACCATTTGAAAGGTTACCTTATACCAAAGCGATAGAAATTTTAAAAAATGCTGACAAAAAATTTGAATTTCCAATTGAGTGGGGATCTGATTTGCAGTCCGAGCATGAAAGATATTTGGTTGAAGAATATTTCAAAAAACCTGTCATTTTGATCAACTATCCAAAAGAGATTAAATCTTTTTACATGAAACAAAACGAGGACGGTAAAACTGTAGCAGCTATGGATGTTTTAGTTGGTGGAATTGGAGAAATTATTGGCGGTAGTCAGCGTGAAGACAATTTACAATTGCTTGAAAAACGCATGGATGAGCTTGGACTTGATAAACAAAATTATTGGTGGTATTTGGAATTGCGCAAATTCGGATCTGTTCCTCATGCAGGTTTTGGATTGGGATTTGAAAGACTTATTAGACTTGTGACAGGCATGGAAAATATTCGTGATGTTATAGCATTCCCTCGTTATCCTGGTCATGCAGAATTTTAAATAAATAAAAATAAGAGTTATAAATTTAAAAAATAAAAAAGGAAAAATATGAAAAAAGTAGTAATGATAGTTTTTTTAGCTTTGATTAGTTTACAAATTTCTCCCTTTAAAATTATATTCAATGATGGGGGTAAAATTGGTGTAGATGATATGTTTGCAAATAGCGTGTTTCCTCATGTTTCGCTTGCATATAACGTATACAATGCCGATTGTTCTAGCTCTGATTACGAAATAGCAATGCCTATTTTAAATTGTGTATTCGGTTTAGAAAATGGAGCTGCGCTTTTGACAAAGGAGTTTGCTCGCTCTTATTACTATGATTCTTTGGTGTATCAACAGGTTTTTTCAATCTTGCAACAAAATGCATTTTATCAAAACAAAGAAAAACTATTTGCAGTTTTAAGAGTTTTGGAAACATTTAAGCTTTTTAATTATGAGCAAATTGTAAAAGCGTATTACATAGAAAAGCTTGAAGGTAAACAGCATTTAGAAGCATATAAAGTTTTTAATATTCGTAATGTTAAACTTTCTGATTTTGAAATTTTTATAGAATGGATTAATAAGATTATTTGTTCAGAAGAACAGAAATTATCACTTTTTAGAAAAAAGCCATTACGTAAGAATATACTGTTTATGGCGGAATACCTTTTTGATGAATATTGTTCTCCTAATTCTGGAGAAATAATTCCAGAAAAATTGGCTGAATTTGTAGCGTTAGAAAATGTTATGAGAAGCTGCAGAGAAGGTTTCGGATGGAGCATGGTATTGGATGAATTTAAGGTTTTCCAAAGAGAAAAAGGTGCTTTCGGCCCTAGCCCATCTGAGGAATGATTGATCAAATTAAAAACTTTCAATAATTTTAGTTGGTCCATCTGAAGATATTTTGCATGCGACCAACTGATTTTTTTTACAACGATTTTTTATAGAATTTTTTGTCCACATTAATGATTGGAAAATTTTTAGGAAGATCTTGCTCTGTTATTTCGGTAAAACCATTTTTTTCGTAAAATCTGTGTGCGGCGAGAAATGCAGGAGTCGTTCCAAGAAATATTGTTTTAATATTGTGCTCTTTTGCCCAATCTAAAAGATTATCAAGAAGTTGTTTTGCGATTCCTATTTCTTTACCTCTATAATCTTTATCTACAAACATTTTTCTTAAAGCTGCTTTATTATTTTCAATATCAAGTAGAGCAATTGTACCAATGACTTTATCACCGCAAGTTGCAATCCAAAAGTTTCCATTATTTTTTTGATAAAACTCTGAAATATTTTTTAGATCCGGTTGCTCTGCTGGTGTGATTTTTATAAAGAATTCATTTTGCTGAATGTTTGAAATTAGGTCTATTACTTGATTTTGATATTTGGTTTGAAATGACTCTATAACAAAGTTTAATTTTTCCATTTTTATTCCACAACGCTTTTTATAGCACCGATTCCGATTGTAACAGCTTCAACTGCTTTTAAAATCGTAGGTGTTAATGTTATAAAATCAAAATTTAAATCTCTAAATGTTTTTAATTCTTCTTCGTTATAACCACCTTCAGGACCAACAGTTACCAAAATGTTCGAATGTTTTTTGCTATTTAAATCACTTAGCAAATCAAGTAGAGGATTTGTAGAGTCTTCAAAAATTATTTTTTTATGATTTGTATATTCGGTTTTTATTTTTGCTACAAAGTTCTCAAATGAGGTAGGGTTTAAAATTTGTGGGATTGCAAAGTTTTTGGACTGTTCACATGCAGCAACAGATATTTTTTGTAGTCGCTCTAGCTCTTTATCGCCATACCATTTACGCTGAACTTTTTGTGAAATAATTGGTTGGATAATATTTGCTCCTATTGCCGATACATTGCAAACCGATGTTTCAAAATCTTCTTTTTTGAGAATTGGCAGAGCTAAGACAATATTTGTTTTTAATTTTTTGTTTTCATTTATAGATATTATTTCTGCGTAAGTTGTGTCTTTGCTTGCGAATGTTTCAGCTGATAGCGAAAATAATCCATTTGATTTGTTATCAAACAGGATAAAGTTTTCGTCAGTTCGAAGCCGTAATATTTTGGTGATTCTTTGTAGTAACTCTTTATTTTGTAGGACAATTTTTTTTGAAGAATTAATTTTGGAGCTTAGATCTTTAAAGAATAATGCAAAAATATGTTTATTACTCATGGGTTTTACTTAAGTTTTGATAATTCAAACAAATCTGATTTAAAGTAGATTAACGCTAAAGCTAAAATCGATGTGCCCGCCCCTGTTAAATATTTCCCCTTATTGTTTGTAACGTGCTGAGATGCTGCGGAAGCCAAAGGGCTTACTTGTTCGTTTGTCTCATGAGAAATTAATTGTAGCATTTTGAATGCGATTTTTGCTTTTTCTGTTACTGTTAATTCTTTAGAAGGGTCGATATTTAGTTCGCTTTTAGATAATTTCCATAAAATTTTTGCATAAGTTGGCGAAGCTTTTATTTGATCATATATTTTGGCTAAAAATGATTTTTCTTGTAAATTTTCTGATTTAAAATTTGGTGTCAAATCTTCGAAGCTGATATCTTCTATATTATTTTCTTGATTATCTTGTGCTTTTATTGTTGATTTGTTGAGAAAAAATAGTGTAAAAATTATGGATAAAAGTAAAATAAGTTTTTTCATTATTTTATATCCTTTCATTTATGAAAAATTTAACTTTTGAAGTTTAGCATATTTTATTTAAATAAGAAGGTTGTGATGGAAAATTTGAAAAAAGCGCCTGTTTTTTTAGTCATTTTGGATGGTTTTGGTTTTAATTCTTTGCAAGATGGAAATGCTATAGCTGCTGCGAAAATGCCTACTTGGAACTCTTGGCTCAAAAAATATCCTAATACATTACTTAATGCTTCAGGAGGCGCTGTTGGATTACCGGAAGGTTTTATGGGGAACTCAGAGGTTGGACATTTAACCATAGGGTCCGGACGAGTTGTTAAAAGCGTTCTTGCAAAAGTTGATGATGCTATAAAAGATGGATCTTTTGTTAAAAATGAAAAGATCTTAAATCTTTTTAAAAAATTAAAAGATGAAAATAAATCGCTTCATTTGATGGGTTTACTTTCTGATGCCGGAGTGCATAGCCATATCGATCATTTATTTGCATTTTTAGAAATGGCCAAAAATGTAGGACTAAAAAATGTTTATGTACATCCATTTTTGGACGGACGTGATACTTCTCCAAAATCTGCAACTAAATATTTAAATCAATTAGAATCATTTTTACAAAAAATTGGAATAGGCAAAATAGCTTCTCTTCATGGTCGTTTTTATGCGATGGACCGCGACAGAAATTGGGATAGGGTAGAAAAAAGTTGCAATATATTGACTCAGCCAGAAATCGTTTCAACTGAAATGAATTGGCAAGAAGCTTTGAAAAAATCTTATGAAAATGGTGATAGTGATGAATTTGTAAAACCTATCTTGCTTGATGAAAAAGGAAGAGTACAGAGTGGAGACGGTGTTGTTTTTTTTAATTTTAGACCTGATAGAGCAAGAGAGCTTACTGAATGTTTAACGAATCCTAATTTTAAATTGTTTAAAGTAAATAAGGATTTGAAATTATCATTTTTTGTTTGTATGTCTTGTTATGCATCAAATCTAAATGCGTTTGTTTTGTTCGATGAAGATGAAGTTAAAATACAAAATACTTTTTTGAATGTTTTAGTGAAAAATAATAAAAAAATATTTGCTATAGCAGAAACGGAGAAGTATGCGCATGTTACGTATTTTTTCAATGGAATGAATGAAGAAAATTTGCCAAACGAAATTCGAATTTTAATTCCTTCTGTAAAAACCAAAAATTATATTCAATGTCCGCAAATGTCAGCAAATGAGATAACACAAAAAATAGTAGAATCGTTAAACGATGATGTTTGTGATTTTTATTTAGTAAATTATGCTAATGCTGATATGGTTGGCCATAGCGCAGATTTTGAGGCTACGATAAAAGCATGCGAAGTTTTGGATCAACAACTTACAATTTTGTATAAAGAAGTTGTTTTAAATAAAAATGGAATTTTGTTTGTAACTGCAGATCATGGAAATGCAGAATGTGTTCTTGATGAACAAGGTAATCCAAAAAGTTGTCACACGACCAATCCTGTTCCTTTTATGGCCGTATCAAAAGAACCTTTAAATATTAAAATTGCAGCCCCAATAAAGCTTGGAATTTCGTCCATAGCGCCAACAATTTTGAAATTTATGAAACTTGATATTCCAAAAGAAATGACAGACAAAACAATTTTTTAAAGTTGAATTAATTTTTTAATATTTTCATCAATATTTACAAGATCATCCATAGGCATATTTGTTTGTTGTTGGATGATGAATAAATTAGGATGTTTTTTTACCATCTCTTTGGCGTTAAATATTTGATGATCTGTTTGTTTGGTTTGAAGCGGAATGATTA
Organism: Candidatus Dependentiae bacterium; assembly: GCA_003511165.1. Lineage (NCBI taxonomy): Bacteria > Candidatus Babelota bacterium. The sequence goes on along the minus strand of DOJW01000008.1, from coordinate 135,667 downwards.
ATGCTTTTTTATTAAAAAATTCAAGTTCGAATATTGTTCCTGCTCCAGCGCGACAAATCACAAGATCAGAAAGCAAAAAGTAATCTTTTAGTTTGTCTTTGTAGTTAAAAACTATTGCGGGAATTTCATTTGAACGATAAAACGATGCAACCAATTTATCATGGCCTTGACCTGTTTGATGAATTATTTGGATTTTATTTTGAATTTCTTTGTTTTTTTCTAACCATTTAATAAATAAGTCGTTGAGATAAGAAGAACCTTGTGAACCGCCTAAAACAAAAAGAGTCTTTCTTTTTAAATCAAAGGGGTAAAAAGGATCAACTTCGAGATTGCCGCAGCCTAATTTCAAATGAGCTTTGGTGCTTAATACATCTTCTTTGCTTTGGAATCTTTTGTTTATTAATGTAATAAATTCATTTTTATCAAAACTTTTATCATTTTCGTTAAAGCGAATTGGGTATGGAGCTAAGAATATTTTGTTTTCTAGTTTTTGATTTTTGATAGTTAACAATTCTTTGCATTTTTCAAATACTACAAAAATTTTGCTTGCAAAAGGTGCTATAAAATTTGTTGCTCTGCCTGGAACTACATTTAACTCATAAGCTTCGATTGGAGTTTTTAGGTATTTGGCAGCGATGCAAACTGGAATTGAGAGGTATCCGCCAGTGCTGATAATTTTTGTAGGTTTATACGTTTTTAAAATTTTACGACTTTTGAGAATTGTTTTTAAAAATTGAAAACAAAATTTAGGATAAAGCCAAACTTTTTTGCCTGGAAAATTGATTAAATTTAGATCAATTTTGATGAATTGGATTTTAAATTCTTCTGTTACTTTTTTATCTATTTTTTTTGCGCTGCCAAAAAAGATTATTTCGCCGGATGAATTTTCTAGCATCCAGTTTTTAGCCAAAGTAAAAGCTGGAAGAATGTGCCCACCAGAGCCACCAGCGGCTATGGCTAGATATTTTTTATTTTCAATGTGTGTAAGCATAACTTAATAAGTGTTCTTTTATAATTTTGTTTTGAGGATCAATTTTTAACGCTTCGCTAAATATTTCAACTGCTTCTTTGATTTTTCCCTGTTTTGCAAGAATAAAACCTTTTGTGTCTAAGAATGCTAAGTTTTTAGGTTCATATTTTAGCGCGCCGGTAACTAATTCATAAGCATAGTCGAAATTTTGATTATTTGAAGCATAAAAATAAGCTAAAAGATTATAAGCTTGCGGATAGATTTTTTTTAGCGCAATTATCTCTTTTAGTGGCTTTTCAACTTCAGAATTTTTTTCAAGAACAAAATTTAAATATGCAATTGGATATAAAATTTTAGGCCTTAATGTTTCATCGTTATTTAACTCCAAAGCTTTTTGATAATAATAAAGGCTTTTTTCTAAGTTTTTATCAGCTAAATATAAATCGGCTAAAAAAATGAAAATTTGTTTACTTTGTTTATTTTGCGCAATTACATGATGCAAGATTTTAAAAATAGTTTCGTTTGTTAGCCCTATTTTTTTTAATGCAAGAAGTGACTCTAAGGGCGTAAGATTATCAGGTTCATCCATTATCCAGTCTTTTAGATAATTTAGAAGCACAATTAAATGTTCTTTTACTAATTGTTTATTTGGTTCTTGTAGCGTTATGCCGAATAAAATTTCAGTTTTTAAAGCTTTTGCATTAGCTAGGTGCGAATTTTTTTCTAAAGCGATAGATATGTAATTTTTGGCTTTGTCCCAATGTTTCCCTTTCCAACAAATTAAAGCCAAATCAAAAAAATGTTCCGCTGAATCATCTGTGACTTTTTCTAGTTCTGCGATAGCTTCGGCAAACATTTCTTGTTCAAATAAAAGTAGAATTAGCTTTTTTTGTACCACTGGGTTTGGAGTACCTTTTTTATCTCGAATTTTTAAATAAGAGAGATAATATTTGATAGCTTCTTTATTTTGTTTTTTAAATTCGGCAATTACCGCTTTAAGTAGCCAGCCATTTTCATTTTCTTTGTCTATGCGAAGAAGTGTATCGATAGTAGTTTCCGCCTCGGCAACTTTTTCCTGTTGGAGTAATATTTTTGCTTTCAAAAAGTAAATATCACTAAATTCTTTGGATTGTTTTGGGTTGCTTGCCAAAAATTGGTCGATTGCTTTTAGCGCTTGGTCAAAATTTTCTTCGTCGATGAGTAGGAAAATGTGAAATGCTACTATTTTTAGATTAGTAGGATTTTTTTCAAGCAATTCCGCCAAAAGCTTTGTGCCTTCATTTTTTTTGCCTGTTGCAAGATAAGATTGTACAACGGCTAGTTGTGCTTCTGCATCATTTGCAAATTTGTCTTTAAGCTCGATTATCAAATCATAACGCCCGAAGCCTTCAAGAGTTCGGAGTAATTCTTTTTGTGGTTCTTTCGAATTGCTAGGAGTTATTTTATTGAAAGCATCTAGAGACTTTTTTAAATCTCCTTGAACGGAGTGATATTCTGCAAGAGAAAAATTATAATAATTATTAGGGTCACTTGCTTTTAGATTGATTAAGAAAAAATTAAATAGAAATAATGGTAAAAACAGCTTTTTCATTACTTATTCCTCAAAATTTTAGACTTATCTAGCGATTCTATTTTTATAGTACTCGACTAACACATTTTTTAATTCAATGTCTTTTATCTTATCTAAAGATTTTTGTTCTTTGACAGAAAATGAAATTTCAGTGTTATTTGAACTGTTTTTTCTGTTTTTTATGAATTGAACATTTTGAGTTTTTGCTATTTTTTTCTTACCGGTTACTTTGAATCGTATTATTTCGATTTGATTTGTTTCTAGTACATCATTTATTCTTTTTTTGAACAAATTTGAAAGAGAGTTGAGTTCTTGTGCCCAAGCTGGATGGTCTACGCCAAGCGTGATTGTATTGGAGTCTATTCTTTCTATTCTTATTTTGTCTTTTAAATTTTCTCCAATAATATCATTCCAGTTTTGAAAAAGTTTTACTTTCCACAGAGTTTCCTTAGGAAGATTTTCTAAAATGATTTTATTTATATGTTCGATAGAATATTTTTTCATTTATGTCTCGATTCAAATTTAGGATTTTGTATTAATCTAATTTAAAAATTTATTTTTTAAAGCTAAAATTTTGCAGGGTATAAATTTCAAGATAATTTTAATTTCTAAGATTTTATCCTTAAGTTTATAATACTTTTTGTGCGAAATATTTTGTTAGAGAAAAATTAGAAGGTTTTTTATGAAAAATGAAATTAAAAAATTTATACAAAGCAGAGCTGCTTTACTTAGAATTGATTCAATAAAAGCTACAACAGCTTCAAAATCTGGCCATCCTACTACTTGCATGTCTGCTGCAGATATTATGGCAGTTTTATTTTTTTATGTTATGAAATTTGATCCTAAAAATCATCAAAACCCAAACAATGATCGTTTTATTTTGTCCAAAGGTCACGCAGCTCCTATTTTGTATGCTGTATGGAAAGAGCTTGGTGTAATTTCTGAAAGCGATTTACTTTCTCTGCGCAAAATTGATTCGGTTTTTGAGGGACATCCAACTCCTCGCTTTGAATATAATGAAGCTGCAACAGGTTCCTTAGGACAGGGACTTTCGATTGGTTTGGGAATGGCATTGAATGCAACAATATCCAAATTAGATTACAAAACGTATGTTCTTTTGGGCGATGGAGAAACTGCGGAAGGTTCTGTTTGGGAAGCAGCAGAACTTGCAAGCCATTACAATTTAAATAATTTGGTTGCGATTGTTGACTGTAACCGTTTGGGGCAATCTGGCGAATCGATAGATGATCATCATACTGAAATATATGCAAGAAAATTTGAAGCTTTTGGATGGAGTTCATTTGCTATTGATGGACATAATATTGATCAAATTTTGGAAACATTTGAAAAAATAAAATCGATCAAAGATAAACCGGTTGCGATTATTGCAAAAACATTCAAAGGTTATGGTCTTGAAAATATTCAAAATAAAAATGGATTTCATGGTAAACCATTTAATGACGAAGAGGCAAAAGCTGCGATCCAAGAAATAAAAAATAAATTTTTAAAAGAAGAATCGAACTTTAAATTTGCTCCAAATTTGCCAAATAAATCTGAAAATATTTTGAAAAAAGAAAATATCAAAATTGATTTAACTATTTCACAGTACAAAGATCTTTTTGAAAAAGGCAAAGAGCTTGCAAGCCGTGAAGCGTTTGGTTATGCGCTTTCAGATTTAGGTAACGTTTCTCAAAATGTTGTTACCCTTGATGCGGATGTGAATAATTCAACGTATACAAATTTTTTCAAAAAAAATCATGAAAGCAGATTTATCCAATGTTTTATTGCCGAGCAAAATATGGTAAGTATTGCAACCGGACTTCAAGGCAGAGGTAAAATACCTTTTGCTGCAACTTTTGGTGCATTTTTTAGTCGTGCATTTGATCAGATTCGCATGGCTGGAATTGGTCGAAATGCGTTAAGATTATGCGGTTCACACTGTGGGGTTTCGATAGGGGAAGATGGTCCATCGCAAATGGCGCTTGAAGATATTGCCATGTTTAGAACCATTCCAAATTCTATTGTTTTTTACCCTAGCGATGGCGTTTCAACCTATAAACTTACAGAGCTGATGGCAAATTATAATGATGGTGTTTCATACATTCGAACCACTCGTGGCAAAACTCCGGTAATTTATGGTAAAGATGAAAAGTTCGAAATAGGTGGATGCAAAGTTTTGCGCCAGAGCAAAAATGATAAAGCTTGTATCATTGCTGCAGGTATTACTTTATTCGAAGCTCTTAAAGCTTATGAAGAATTGAAAAATAAAGGAATTTTTGTTTCTGTGATAGATCTTTACTCAGTTAAACCTCTTGATATTGCAACAATCATAAAAGTTGCAAAAGAGTCGGGAAGCAAAATTGTAACCGTTGAAGATCATTACTTAGCAGGCGGAATTGGTGAAGCTGTTTCTACTTCTGTTGCAAATGAGAAATTTGAAATTACAAATCTTTATGTTGATAAACTTCCAAGATCTGGAAAACCCGAAGAGCTTTTACAGTTTGAAGGAATTGATAGCAAATCGATTGTTAAATTATTTGAGTAGCAAATGTAAAAGCCCACGAAAAATTCGTGGGCTTTTTGTTTAAAAAATGAGGTATCCAAAATGATATCCAAAAAAATTTCTAAACTACTTTTTATATTTTTACTTTTAATTGCAACAACTTTTATTAAATTAGTTCCATCTTATTTGGATAGCTATGGAGCTGCGCCTATAGCTGAGTATAACACACAATTTTCTATGGGGAATTATTCACAGCCTAAATCACAGCAAAATGATACTCAGGCTTTCATGGACCAAGCTCGATGTGAATACGAAGCTTCTCGTAGAACCCAGAATTTAAATGCATTGTACAATACCACACCAAAAGAACATCCGGTAAAAAATCCAGAGATTCAAAGTTTTGATCAAAATGAAATAAAAACAAAATTTTCCGATCAGTTAAATAGATCTCCACAAAATAATCAAAATCTTTTTGGTAATTTCGATTATTATTCAAATCCAAATTATAAAGGGATGATTTGTGACGCCCTAGGCTATGAAGAATATATTTTGGATAAAGACAAATATTTCGAAAAATATGATCATCGTTGTAAGTATAAACATTCCGGAAGAGATGCGGGTCTCGCAGATAAGGAATGGGTAAGATATGTTCAAACCGAAGCTAGTCGAATAAAATCCGAAAGATCTGAGTTTTATCAGAATTATTCGAGTGCGATTATCAAGGGAAATCAAGAAAGTAAATTGTGGCAGAAGCAACTTATTGAATCTGAAAAGCAAAGAAAAGATAAAAATAATTCACTTAAAGGAGGGCAAGAAACATATAAGATTCTTTTGAATGTTGTAGAAAAACAACAAAAAGAATTAATACTTTCACAGCGGCAACAGCAATTGATAGAAGCATCAGTGGAATCTATTGGTAGAATGAACAGTGCATTAAAAAATAATGATTTGAATAATTTTGAAAAATACAAAATTCGTATAAGCGCCTTAAATGATGATTTTTCAGATTTTACCGCCAAAGAGTGTAAAACATATAATTTGTCACAAGATGCAGAAAATGATTTGAAATCTTTTGGGATAAATTGTGAGAAATTCAAAAAGTGTGATGGATGCAAAGTACAGCAACTGGTAAATCAAGAGATTGAAGCGGTTTTAAATAGAACCTGTGTTTTGAGAAAATATTTTAATGCGGATGATCGTATAAAATCGCTTACAGAAATGATTTATAGGACTGCAAATTTGGCTGCAGATAAATCGGCAAATAATAACATTAAAGAATCGTTTGCTTTATGTGATTTTTGCGAAAAGATGATCGTTGCTAGCGAAAAATATTCGTTATTAATTACTCAGGGTTCAGGAGATTTAAAGTGGGATCCGAACCTTTTGAATTATCGAAGACCTTCTATAACCCTTATCAAAGAAAATTTCTCCTATAAATCTGACCAAGATCAAAAGAACAAAATTTTTCTTGTATCAAGTTATTGTGATGCTTGTAAAGATGCAGCTTTGGCTTATAGCAATTTGGTATTAGATTTACAAAAAAATTCTCAAGTTTTGAATTCGATTAAAGGTTTATACCGCATAGAAAATTTAAGTGAAGATAATTTATCAATAATAAAAAATAATATTTCAGCAATTTTTAATCCGCTTGGTAGTAGTGATGGAAATTTAAATCAGTTGCTTACGAATGTTATCGCGTCCGAGCTTGAAACTTCAAATTATTATCTTGCTGATGATGCATCGATGAAAAAGTTGAACGCTACGCTTTCAGATATTTTTCTACAATCGGCTTTTGATATTGAAGAGATGAATCGTCAAATTTTGAAGCAGCAAAAAGAAGAGGAATCTTTAAAATCAGCAAATGAGCAAGAATATTTGTCAAAGCACAATGAGTGGGAACAAGAACAGCAAAATGCTTTGAATGAAATGTTATTGCAAAAAGAGGAAGAAGAAAATAAAGAAAAATTAGAAAAGCAAAATCAATCGCTTCTTACAAAGGCGTCTAATTTTGTAACTGATTCTTTGTTTGGTGATCCTGGTAGCAACGAGTTGCAAGCTATTCGATACAAAAAGCAGTTCTTTAATAATGTTTCAAACTCTTCTAACTCTTCAGAGTATGATAAAGAAGTTGCGCGTGTTGGGCTTGAAAGTTTGCCTACAGAAGGCGAAGAAGCAACTGTGCATAGTGATGAAAATGCTTTTTTGAAAAAACGATCAGACGCAATTTATAGCTATTTGCAAGAAGGTCCAAATAAAGAAATTAGAACTGAATATTATAGTCTAAACAACCAAGCATGCGAATATTTGCCGCGATTAAATTTTGACCCGAATGAGTACAGATCTTTTACGGGTAATAAAGTACAGAGATCGTTTTTGGGAGAAACAGTTGACATAATCAATCAAACTTCTCAAATGTTAGATTCTTTTGTAGATGTTAAGCAACTACATGGTCCTTCATATGCCATTTATTCTGCATTGCGACATGCTAAAAACTTTGCGCTTAAAAATGAGATGATAAAATGTGCCGCTGCTAATAATTTTGCGCATTCGATGCTTCGGTATAGCAAAGAAATAGCAAAAGTTTATGTGAAATTCGAAGATGTTTATCTTCATACAGGTTTATCTTTAGCAAAAGGTGTAGGTTTATCCGCTTTTGATGCTTTAGCTTATGCTGTAGATACCATTGATAGACCGCTTGAAACAATTGATGAAAGTTATACTGCGATTAAAAATCTTGCTTGTGCTGCCGGATCAGGATTGAAAAAATATTCAACTATGGCTGCGTTAAACGCATGGGAGTTAGGTAAATATGTTGCAGAAAATCCCGACGGTGCTTGTGATGACTTCTTTGATGGTTCTATAAAATTTTTAAAACATATAAGAGATCATTCAGATTTATCTTTTGATAAAGTGCTCAAATCGATAAATGACAAGCTAGATTATTTGGATAGTGATGAAGTGTTGGGAGCAGAAAAAACAGTTGGGCGAGTAGCGGGAAGTTTTGTCATTGGTAGTAAAATTCCGACAGCACATAGCGTAGCTTTTGGTCAAATATCAAAGTTCGTACAAATTTTGAAAAACGAAGAGAGAATTGCTCGAACTATTAAAAATCCAGATTTACAAGCTGTGGTGGCTCCGATTAATAATCTTGTTTGCGATTTAAATCATGTCTACGATTTAGAAAAAAAGTTTGGAGCAGAAAAAGTTGCTTATGCCAAAAAATGTTTAACCGATCATCCCGCTATTCATGATGTCGGTGTTCATACAAATCAATGGTTAGATTTGCTTCTACGACATGAAGAATGGAACGGAAAATCGATAGAACATGTATTTTGCGGGGAGTTTTTAGCTGCTAATGAGACACAGCAAATTCGTTCTGGATTAACAGTTGGGATGCATACATTGGAGGCTTTTGAAAATTTTAAAAAGAAATTTAATTTCGCGGATGATTTATTTAAAGTTGAAAAATTAGAAAATGGCGTTACTCGAGTTATTTCTCCAAAACATGTATTTGCAAAAGATAAATTTTATAACAAAGCAAAAGTTATTACACAATCAGGTGAAGAAATCAAAGGTATAAAAACACTGTGGCCTACAAATTATACTTCTAAAGATATTTTCGAAGCTGCGAAAGAAATAGTTTCAAATAAAGCAAATAATATTGAGGGTAATAAATTTGTAGGTATTACTTCTAGAGGCATTAGAGTTGAAGCTCGAGTTAGTTCAGAAGGGAAAATATTAACCGTATACCCTACATGGAATCAATAAAGGAAATTTATGAAAAAAAGCAAATTAAGAGATATCTATGAATCAATAAGATATGAATGTCAAGACTATGATATTTATGAAGATTGCATAAATAGAATGAAAAATGCTGCAGAAAGTGATCCTGTAGAGTTCGAAGATTTAATTAATCTTTTAAGCGAAGAAAAATATGAGGGTAATAAATTAACATTAGCAGAAGTTTTAGTTTTATTGAAATGGATGCCTATAAAAAATATCTTACATGAGTTAATAGAAAAAAGTTGCGATTTAGGAAATAAAATTGAAGCTATAGAATATCTGGTAGACATGCGAGATGAAAGAGCAATTGATTATATTATCAATACAACACAAGAAGCATATGAAAAAAAGGATAATCATTATCTAATTTCTGCTGCAATAACACTGCTTAGGCTAGAAAATAAAAAAGGAACACAAGCTTTTCTTAAATTAGTAAATAAATATGAAGAATTAAAAAAATATTGCGAAGGAAAAGAGTTTTTTAAGGAAGTTAAAAAATTAGCAAATGAATAATTTATGAAAACAAACGTTCGAAGTTTTTATAATGCTTTTAGAGATGGTGTACAAGATTATAATGTAATTGAATTTTATATGGATGAAATGAAAAAGGCTGCAGAAAAAGATCCTATAGAGTTTGAGTACCTAATTAATCTTTTTAACGAAGAAGAAAAGGATGAAGAAAATAAATTAATATTGGCAGAGGTTTTAATCTCTTTAAAATGGCCACCTATAAAAGAAAAATTACATGAATTTATAGATAAGAGTGATTATTTAAGCGGTAAAATCGAAGCTGCAGAGTGTTTGATAGACATAGGTGATGAAAGTGCTGCTGACTATCTTATTAAACTTGCCGAAGAAGCTTATAAAAAAAATGATGATGATAGTTTAGTTTCTGCTGTTTATACATTGCTTAAATTAAATAATAAAAAAGGGACACAGTTATTTCTTTCTTTAGTTGATAAATACCCCATTTTAATAAAATATTTCGAAGAAAGAAGAATGCAAGGAGTCATTGAAAGAGTAAGGGCACGAGCAAATGAATAAGCGTTTTTGATTTGCTAAAGTACCTGCTTAATATGTTGCAAATTAAAGGAGCAATTATTTTGCTAAAAGTGAAATTCTTGGTTAGCATTATCACTTAGTTATAGTTTATTTGGACCTCAAATTAAAATAGAAAATTTAGCGAGGCCGTTATGAAAGTTTTATTAGTTCTTATCTAAACTAGCCGAAAAACGTGATGTTTTTCATCTGTTTTTGGTATTCGTGTTTATATTTTCCATATAATTTTAATATTTTATGCTGACTGCATAAAAGTTGATCTGTTTATGCATTTTTATGTGCATGTACATGATTAATAATTGTTTAACAAAAAATATCGAAAGAACTGAAGAAAAATGAGTAATAAAGACACAAGGCAGCTAAATTTTTATCAAGAACCAAAACCTCCTTTCCCTTATTCAATAGAAGAAGTGAGTTATCAAAATGAGAAGGCAAAAGTAAACCTTTCAGGTAGTTTAACTATGCCGAATCAAACCGGACATTTCCCCGCTGTGATATTGGTTGCTGGTTTAGGTCCGCATGACCGTGATAATAATATGATGGGGCACAAGCGTTTTCTAGTGCTTGCAGATTATCTGACGCGTAATGGTATTGCCGTTTTACGTTTTGATAAGCGTGGAGTTGGAAAATCTACGGGAGATTATGCGGTGGCAACGAGCAGAGATTTTGCGGATGATGTTATTGCCGGAATTAAATATCTAAAAACGCGAAAAGAGATTGATCCAAATAAAATTGGGTTAATTGGACATAGTGAAGGCGGGATGATTGCCTGTATGTTAGCTGCAGAATCCAAAGATGTTGCTTTTTTAGTATCGATGGCAGGAGTTGTCCAAACAGATGTTGATGATTTAGTTATGCAAACTGCAAAGCAGTTAAAGGCTGATGGTGCAAGTGAAGAACTTCTTGCTCAAGATCATAAATTGCGAATGCAGATATTGACCATTGTAAAACAAGAATTAAATATAGAAGTTGCCAAAGTTAAACTGCAAAAACTAATGAATGATTATTGCGCGCAATTGCCTGAGAATTTAAAAAAAGAATCGGATAATATTCCTTTTGCAATAACCAAATCAAAAATAGATTCAATGGTTGAGGCATTTAATTCATCTTGGTATCGTTATTTTCTTAATTGTAATACCGCTGAAATGCTTAAAAAGATTGTTGTCCCCGTTCTTGCTCTTAATGGTGATCGAGATTGGATTGTTTCATCTAATCCATCGCTAGAAATAACTTCTGACTCACTAAAAGCTGCAGGCAATTTGGATTATAAAACAGTTGAATTGCATAATTTGAATCATACATTTCAAACATGTAAAACGGGTTCTTTAGCAGAGTATGGAACAATTGAAGAAACAATAGCGCCAGAGGCATTGAAAATAATATTGGATTGGATTTTAGCAAAAACAAATAAGGAATTTTTGATATAATTTAGTTTGTTAAACAAAGAGGTAACGTTGTGATTTTAAGCAGCGTTGCCTCTTTTATCTGAAGTTAGAAATAGAAAATATTAAAATAGCGAATAAGGTTTGATGGAGAAGAAATGAGTATTCAAGGTTCATCCGAGTGGTTAACATTTATCAAAAATTCAAAAAAATCAAAAAAGACGGGAAAGTTTTTAGCAAAAGATAAATATGGAGTTCCTGTTGTGCTTGAATGGACGATGACCGGAATTCGATCTTCCGATTATCCACAGCTAATGAAAAGTGTAAGTGAATTAGCTGTTTCTTCTTATGTACCAGTTGAAATGGAATTTCTGAAAAAATATCCAAATGCTGTAACAGAGCAAGATTTATATTTAAAAAGTTTTTATCCTTTTTTTAAAAATGGAATTGCTGCAGTTGATTGGAATGCTGTTGAAGAAAAATTAAAATCAATGTTAAAAACTTTTTATTTCGGAGTTGCCGATTTATCCATTTTTGCCGAAGAAATTATTAAAGTTTGGGAGCAAGATATTTATTTTTTTGCGACAGTTAAAGATCAAGCAACTCAAAAATTATTAGGTTTTAGAATTCTTTCAATTTCTTCAGGGTGTGCTTTTGGCGACACTTTGGGTCATAGTTTGGCTATTCTTTCGCAAGAGCAGAATCGAGGTTTGGGAAAGTTGCTTATGAGTTCAATTTTTAAAATTGTTCCACAAGTCAAACGAATATTTCTTATAACTCGTATAACTAACAATACTGCTTATAATGCTTTTCAAAAATGGGGTTTTACAAAAACATTAAAACCAATAGATGTTTTCCATTTTAAATTTGATGAAAATCATTGGACTAGTTTGGAATATAAAACAGACAATTCAAATATTTTACAAAAGGTAGCGGAAAAATTTGTTAACTTGGATTAAATAATAAAAGGAAGGAGATTTTATGGATCAACAAAAAATTATTCAGCAAACTGCAGATTTTGTGAAAAGCAAACTTTATGGTCAAGGTACAGGGCATGACTGGTGGCATGCAAGTCGCGTTTGGAAAACTGCACTAGAAATTGGGAAAAAAGAAGGAGCGGATCTTTTTGTTGTGCAACTTGCTGCTTTGTTAGAGGATATTTCTGACTGGAAGTTTAATGGTGGTGATACGAAGGCAAGTTCAAAAATTGCACGAGAGTTTTTAACTTCGATTGATGTTGAAAGCAGTATCATAGATCATGTTTGCGAAATTATAGAAACACTTACATTTAAGGGTGCCGGAGTAGAAACTGCAATGCGTACTCTTGAAGGAAAAATTGTCCAAGATGCGGATAGACTTGATGCAGTGGGCGCGATTGCTATAGCGCGAACATTTGCATACGGCGGTTATAAGCAACAAGAAATTTATAATCCCCAAATAAAACCGGTTTTGCATCAGTCGTTTGAACAATATAAGCAAAGCAGCAAAACATCACTTAACCATTTTTATGAAAAATTATTGCTTTTAAAAGATCGAATGAATACAAACACGGGCAAAAAGCTTGCGCAAGAACGGCATGAGTTTATGGAAAAATATCTAGAGCAATTTTTTAAAGAGATTGGCGAAGATAAACTTGTATTTGAGTCAAAAGTTAGAGAGAATGAAAATTCTTAAAACCGGTTTTTAAATAGAAAAGGAATTAAATGATAAACGGAATACTTTTATTACTTTGTTTGATATTTGTTGTTGGATTTATTGGCAATTGTGGCAATTGTTGTAAGCGATGTGATAGTTGCAAAGTAGAGCAATCAGATAATAGTAAATGTTCGAAATTTTTTGGTGCGGCCGATTTAAAAGACCAGTCGTTTGAAAAATTGAACGTTTATGGCGCTGCTAATTTAGAAGATGTAAAAGTTGCAGGCGATACAGAAATCAAAGGCGTACTTAATGCTAAAAAATGTCAGTTCAAAGAGCTAGAGGTTTTGGGTGCTGCAAATATTACTGATGTTAGAGCTGATGAAGTTGAAATTATGGGTGCTACAAATGCAAAAGAGTTGATAGCCCATGATGTTGAGATCAAAGGTGCGACAAATATATCAAATTCAACAATAGAAAATTTAAAAATTTTTGGCGCTTTAAATGTTGAAAATTCAAATATCAAAGATGTTAAAGCAACTGCAGAAAAAGTTGTTTTCAAAAATAGTCATGTAGTTTCTTTAGATATTTTAAAAGTGACATTTTTTAAGAAACAAAAATTGGAATTAATCGATTCGACAATTGATGGAAATGTTAAATTTGAAAAAGATGGCGGCGAAATCATTTTATACGGAAAATCTGTAATTTCGGGCAAAGTTGAAGGCGCAACAATTATTAAAAAATAGTTATTTTACCGGATAAAAGTCGATTTTTGATGCCTTTTGAAACTTTTTAGCCTTAGGCATTTGAAATTTTTACTTAAATAGAAAATAATATTAGCTAAATTAAGCGTTTTTGGGGAGATACCTTAATTTAGCTATTTTTATTGGAGGATTATTAATTTTTAGGGACAATTTATGAAAAAATTATATTTATTTTTTATATTTTCATTTTTTTATGCAACTACAGTTTTATCTCAAGAACCATTGTATTCTTTTCGCCAATTAGCACATGTTTTTGATCATTTAGATCAAAATTCTTTGGTTGTTTTAGATTATGATTTCACTTTATGTGTGCAAAAGGACCAGGTTTTAAGGTATATGCTTGGTGGGTACGAGTTTGACCATGCTTATTCACCCAAAGATAAGGATTTTTTGCAAATTGCACAAAATGATTTTTTACAATTAATAGGAGAGCAGAGGATAACAAATTTAGCGTTTGATGGAGAAGAAATTTTTATAGAAGATTGTATAAAACAAATGGTTAATAAGCTACTTAGTAGAGGTATTAAAGTTTTGATTCTTACTAGTATAGATACTAGAAGATTAGATTTGGATCCTATGCATTTTGATGGATGGTGTGAAAATTCTGTCCAGAAAAGATATTTATCCCTTAAGAATTTAGGTTTAGATTTACAAAATTCTTTTTCACAGTTTGAGGAACACCTTTTTAATAATACTTCTTTATTTAATACAGAACGAGGTTTCCCATATTTTTATAGAGGAATTTTAGGAGTTGGAAATAACTCCAAAGGTGAAGTTTTAAAAACTTTTATTAAAATGGCTCATTCTAAGTTTAATTTGGATTTTTCTAATGTTGTTTTTGTAGATGATAAACCAGAAAATTGTGATAGTGTTTATACTTCTATGAGGCAATTAAGCCTCAAAGCTAGAACCTTTTGGTATCAATTTCGAAATCCACAAGCTGTTGATAAAGATATTGTTCGTTTGCAGATTCAGAAATTGCAAAAAGATGGGACTTATTGGACTGAAAATCAAATTTCAAGAGACGATGCTTTTGTGCAGATGAAGTTTAATGAGTGGTGTTCAACAAAAATGCAGGGAATAAAAATATTTTGTAGAAATCTTTTTTGTTGTGGAAAAAGCGAATAGTTTATAAAACTATTTTTAATTAATTATTTTTTGGGGACAATTTATGAAAAAAATATATTTATTTTTTATATTTTCATTTTTTTATACAGCTATGATTTTTGGAGTTGAACCAATTCATTCTTTAGAAGAAATTAAACCTGTTTTAGATTCTCTTGATAGAAATTCGTTATTAGTTCTTGATTATGATTATACTTTGTGCGTTATGAAAGATCAGATTTTGAGATTTATTACAGGGGGTAGTATTTTTTCTGATGCATATTCATCAGAAGATAGATTGTTTTTACATAATTCTGCAAAAGATTTTGCAAAGTTAATGTCTCATGATGATTTTAAAAAATTAGTTTTTTATTCTTTAGATAGTTTTATAGAAGGTTGTGCTTTGCAAATGATAAGAGATCTTTTGAGTCGTGGAGTTAGAGTTTTAATTCTTACAAGCATAGATACTAGACCAATAGATCGTGTATTTTTTCCGAACGCACAATTTAATAATTTTGTTGAGAAACGTTATTTTGAACTTAATAGGTTAGGCTTGGATTTGAGCGTCAGTTTTCCAGATATAAAAAGGGGGATGCTTTTTAATAAGAAATCTTTATTTGATGGTAAAAGAACAGGTTTCCCTTACCTTTTTGGGGGTGTTTTAGGTACGGGTGGAAATGCTAAAGGTGTTGTCTTAAAAGAATTTATTGGGTGGTTTCAATCTACATTTAATTCAGCCATTTCAAGGATTGTTTTTGTTGATGATAAGTTAGAAAATTGTGATGAATTCGAAAAAACTTTTAAAGATTCAGGCAGAGAGGTTAAAACCTTTTTTTATCATTTTTGTAATAGATCCAAAGTTAATCGAGAAAAAATAGAATATCAGTTGTTCATGATCCAAGCCCAAAGAATTTATTTAAGAGAAGATGATATAAATTTAGAAGAAATTTTAAAAAATGAGGCTTTTAAAACGTGGCAATCGGTACAAAGAGTTTGTGAAAATATGGAAAATGTTAGTTTATTAGGTATTTTATAAAAGAAAATAATATATGGAAAATTTATATCAAAGAATTGCTGCGTCAGGTGTCATTATAAAAGATGATAAAGTTTTGCTTGTAAGATATAAAAGCAAAAATGATGGATGGCTTGTTGGTCCCGGTGGTGGGGTAGAAATGGAAGAAGATATTAAAGCAGCGTTAATTAGGGAAGTACAAGAAGAAACCGGTGTTAATGTTACTCCTTCAAAAATACTTTTTATCGAAGATTTACTTTCTAAAAAATATCGTGTGATCAAAATTTGGTTTCTTTGCGAATTTATTAGTGGAGAATTGGTAGATACCAAAGAAGCACTGATTGAAGGAATAACTGAAGTGAGCTGGTTTAGTAAAGAAGATATTGAAAATGAAATTGTATTTCCTAAAATTTTGAAAGAAATTGATTGGGAAATGTTTTTTAAAGATAGTTGGGAATGTAAATATTTAGATTTAGTAAAGGCGGATTTTTAAATTCCGCCTTATTGTTTTACTTATTTTTAAATTTTTTTTGTTTTAAACAAAGGATCCAATATTCTTTTGATTGCAAAAGGTATGAACAATTTTGCAATTCCTGGTAGATGAATCAAATACTTTACCGAAATTGATAGAGTCGTCACTATTGCAGCTTCGCATATGACAAAAATAATACTTTTTAATCGGTTTTCATGAATGCAAAGTAAAATATCTTGCATTGTAATTATCAAAATTATAGGAAGTGTTGCGGATAAAATAGGATGGCCTGCAAAATGTAGCGACATGCCTAGAGATATTGCAGAAGTTATGAGTAAAATTGTAGAAAAAACAATTACTTTTGATTTATTTTTATCTTCGATACCGACAAATCCTTTGGCTGAAAAAATTGTCTGAAAAAATCCAAAAATTACAATCCACATAAAAAAAGATGCTTCATGAAAGTTGGAGTAAATATTTTGTAGCCATGGAATATCAAAAAGAAACATAGCTGCTCCGCCGATCAAAAATAAATTTGCAGGCATTGCGATGATTCCAGTCTCTCTTCCTGTTTTAATAGTTTTTAATAAAATTCCAAGGGCAACAAGTCCAGAAATCATAAAAGCAAGTTTCCAGTCTTTTGTTGATTCTGCAAGAATTAAGAAAAGAAATAATGAAGAATATTGAAGCATTGAAAACGACTTTTTCATTAAATTTTAATCCTTTATAAAGTTTTGTTTTTAATTTGGATGATTATAAATCAATTGCTAGAATTTTCTAGTGGAATTATAAGCCAGCCTATTAGGTATGCGAATATTCCTGTTCCCCCCATGAATACAAAGAGAAGCCAGATGAGCCGCACTAAAACTGGATCAATATCAAAATAATTTCCAATTCCACCACATATTCCTGCAATTTTACGATTTGTATTTGATCTATAAAGTTGTTGGGCCATAATTTTCTCCACTTTTAAATTTTAGAAATAATTTATTTTTACATTCTTAATAATATATAAATTTAAAACCTAAGATCTATAAATGATATTTTTAAAAAATATAAATCATTTTTTAATGTTACGATGTTTGAATTTGTGGGCAAAAACAAAAAAGAAGAGCGAAAAATTTTCGCTCTTCTTTTTTGCTAAATTACTTAAAAATTTAGTTTTTAGTCCGTAAGTTCTTCGGTTACTTGTGCTGCTTGAGGATTATAAAAAAGGCCACCAAACGAGCCTGATTTAGGTTCTTCGATAGATGGCATTGTCGCTGCTTGAGGTTTTTGAGTTGTTTGATGTTTAAGAAATCCTGCAATAGTACTTACTGTTTTGTCGAATACATTAGTTTGTCTTAGATAAAAGTTATTAGTTTTTCTAACAATTTTGTAAGATCCATTTTCAATAATAGAATTTAAACCCATTTCTTTAAGCCTGATTTCAGCGTGTTGCATAGCATCTTGACGAGAAGCCCAGCCATACATAACTCTTGCGTTATGAAAATTAGTGTTTTCTGTTCCTGTGGCGCCTTTAAACTTTGCATCTAAGATAGAGGCGTTGCTGAAATCTGCACCATCTAGATTTGCACCTTCAAAGTTTGCGCGATCCAATGAGCAGTTATGAAAACATGAATGTGACAGATTTAGATTTTTAAAATCATTTCCGTTCATATAAGATGCTGAGTTCTCTTTGAAATTCATAAGAGGATAATCCCAGGTCATTGCTCCTGCCCTATCAAAAAGAAATCCTACGCCGCCTAATTTATGACATTCTTGATTTAATTGATCAATTTTAGAAATCCTAGACAATCCATTTTTGCAAAGATTAGCAAAGCCTGTAAAGTAAATTGTTCCTGCTGCTTCTTTAGTTAGATTAATAATTTTAGCTACAACAGAAGGATCCATTTGTTTTTCTGCATTAACATTACCTTGAACAGCCAATGTTAAGCCGAGTCCAAGTACTGCAAGATATTTAAACTTTTTATTCATAAAAATTATCCTTTATTTTTATTCTCAGATTATAAAAACGTCCTTTATATTAGCCTAATTTAGCATTGTTGAAAATAAACTTCAAATGGGTTGAGTCTCGAGGAAGTTTTTCTAGAGAAAAAACAGTTTTTAATGTAAAAAGTCATATTTTATACGGAATCCAATCGTTTTTTAAGTCTAGAAATCCCGACAAATCCAAAGATAATTATCCAAAACCAAATCAAAAGTAAACAGATCCAAAATGGTAAGAAGTTTTGGTTTGCAAATGTGGCTGCATGTATGCCTTCCATCAAATATGTAAAAGGATTAAGGAGCATTAAATATGCAACTTTTATATTGAACGTATGAAGCGCATACCAGGGAAACTGTGAAGAGCCCAAAAACCACATTGGAAATAATGTTCTAAGCCAAACAGAGCGCATTGTTTCCATATTTTTGACAATGCTTGTCATAAAAACTGCAAAGAAGCTGGTAAAAAGTGAAATGCTTACATAGATCAAAATAAATTTCCAAAAAACAAAATTATCAAGTGGAAGTCTTGATCCCAAAATTATTTTGCTTAATGGAAGTATGATTAAAGCATTGATCATAGATTTTATAGCAGCGCTTATTGCATATTTTATCCAGATTATAGCTGTTGGAGTTGGAAGTGTTAGTGCATATGAAATAGTTTGTTCTCCTGTGATGTCAGAAATTAATGTTGCAGTTGTTGGCCAAACTTCAAACACTCCACAGCTTCCAATGAGAGAAATTGCCATGAATGCCCCATAGGATTGGTTCATGCCGAGATGTGGAAAAACATATGCAGTTGCGACTAATGTAATTGTGACCCAAATGCTTGTGTCGATTGCATTTCCAATGATATTTTTTTTGAAAATTATCATGTCTGTTTTTAACAGTTGATAAAGTACTTTTGAATAAGAAATAAAATTTTTAAACATAATTGATTCCTTTATTTTTCGTCGCTTTGTTGCATTAAATCTAAGAAAATATCTTCAAGGCGACTTTTTTGAAATGTAGTTTTAAGTTCTTGAGGTTTTCCGATCAGCTTTATTTGTCCCTTATCCAAAATACAAATTCGATCTGATAAAATTTCTGCTTCGTCCAAATAATGTGTTGTTAGTATTACCGAAACGCCTTCAGCTTTTAGTAGTCTAATTTCTTCCCACAGATGATGCCTGATATGTGGATCGAGTCCAACTGTAGGTTCGTCTAAAATTACAAGTTTTGGATTATGTACAAGTGCGCGCGCGATCATAACTCTTTGTTTGTATCCGCCGGAAAGTGTATCTGGGATTGAATTTAAATATTCTTCGAGGGCATATCTTTTTGTGAGAGTTGCAACTCGATTTTTTATCTCATCTTCTTTCAACCCATAGTATCTGCCGGAAAACATTAAATTTTGCTCGACTGTTAGATCGTTTGAAAGATTTGGTTTTTGAGGACAAAATCCGATCAATTTTCTATATTCGCACAGGTTTGAATATATCGATTTCCCTTCGAACATAATGTCACCGCTTGTTGCTGGGTGGAGTGTTGCTATGATCGATGATAAAGTTGTTTTACCCGCGCCGTTTATCCCAAGCAGGCTGAAAACTTCACCTTTGTGAATATCTAGAGTTACTCCTTTGAGAGCCTCTTTTTGATTCGATTTATTTAAGTTGTATATTTTTGTTAAATCTTTGATTTCGATAAAATTATTAGATGGTTTATTCATAATTGAAACCTCATAATTGTGGCTTAAATAACTAATAAATTAATTAGTTTTATAAAATGAAAATAAATATTTTTAACAAACGATTTTGTGAAAACTTTTCTATAATTCAGAAAATATCGATAGTGAATCTTTAAAAAAGTTAGAAAGTAATTATTACCATTGCCGGCCCCTAAGACCTAAATTTGAATTTTTAAAATACGAAATTCAAGTATCAATGATTTGGGGGTAGGTTGTCAAGTGGGGGATTCATTTCGGTAAAAGTCTTTAAAAGCTTAAAATTTGAGTTTTTTGCCCACTTTTGTTTTGAATCTGTTAAAAAACATCGAAAATTGACATTTTTAATAAAAACAATAAACACCATTTGCAATCATTATCAAATTCGATAGGATTTAATTCATATATTTTTATAATTTAAATTTGATAATTAAAACATGGAGAAAATATGAATTTTGTTAAAAAAATAACATTTATTACATTATCGTTAATTGTTTTTGATGGAATGTTATTAAATGCTGGTGATGGTGACTTAAAATATAGCATATCGCAGTTTTACTTCGATTTGGAAAAAGCAGCAGCGCTTAGTGATGAAAGATTATCTCAGATTAGAGCTCAAGCTGGATTTGAGATAGTGGAAGCAATAAGATTAGGAAATTCTACAAGATTAGAATTGTTATTAAGGTTCATAAATCCAAATTTTAATATTGATGCCGACGGGTGGACACCGCTACATTTAGCAGTTTTAAGAGGTCACGTTGTTTGTATTCATGCTTTAATTAACGCAGGGGCAAATATTGAAGCAAAAGATAATGAAGGATTTACACCTTTACATGTAGCAGCTATGGAGGGTCGCGCAGAATGTGTGAAGGTCTTGGCCGATGCTGGGTCGAATATTGATGTTCAAGATGATACTTTGGGAACAGCTTTACATTATGCTGCGATTGAAGGACATGCGGATTGTGTTAGTGCGTTGATTAAAGCAGGGGCAAATATCGAAGCTCAAGGTCATACCCCTTCACATAAAACTACTGGAATCACGCCCTTAAATATGGCTGCAACGTTTGGATATGTTGATTGTGTGAAGATATTGATTGAATCTGGCGCAAATGTCTATGCTGTATGTAAAGGTAAAACTATTTTGGATTTTGCTTCAGATTCGCAAACAAAAAAACTTTTAGAAGATTATCTAACAAAAGATACAGAAAAAACCTTACGCAAACTTCACGTTTAATTGTAAATTATTCAAATAAATAAACGGGTTATATTTAAAGATATTTTTTACGCCTTTAAAATATAACCCTTGTTTTGTTTTCAATTTGAAATTACAAATAAATTTACATTATAAAATTCGCATTTTCTATAAATATCATAAAATTTATTTTGACTTAATAAAGCCCTTAGGGCAGCATTATTTTAATTGAATCATTTTAGTTGTTAAATTTAATTTAAGTGGGGTTTTATGAATAAGGCAATTAAGTCACTTGTTTTAGTTTTAGGGATAAGTGCATTCTTTGTAAATTCTAATATAAAAAGTGTCGATTGCTTACAAAATATAAGTGAACGTGCAAAAACGCTAGCTATCATTCCTTCTGCGTGGCTAAGGCAAATCGTAAAAAATTATCCAAGAGAAATGGCTATTGTTGGAGGGGTGCAAGTTATTATTATTTCGGCTTGGTTGATACATAAAATTCAAGCATGTCAACATCTTAAAGCACGAAAAAGATCCGCGTTTCAATGGAGCCTTGATAGTAAAATTTCTGTTTATGAAGCTATTTATGCAGCTGCTATTGGTAAGGATAGGAATTTAAAGCCATTTGATGAAATTGTTACCGCTTTGGCAAAAATTAAAGACTTTAAGTCTTTAAAAGATTCTTTAGATTTATCTGTTTTTGATGATTTGCAAAAAGAGTTAACAGAGTTAAGTTTTAGTTCTGAGCGTAAAGCAGAATTATTGAACGAATTTACAACTTTAAAAGGGAAAGTCAATTTATTGCTATCTAAATTAAACGCGATAAACGAAGATGATTTACAAAAAGCATTAGCTGCTAAAAGAAGAGACATGCAGATCGAAGAAACCAAAAAATTGATTGAACAAAACAGGAATTCATTAAAGCAAGTTGAGCAAGATTTTTCAAAAAAAGTTGTAATGGATTTGAATTTTTATCTCAAAGATTCTCAATTTAATTATGATGATTTTCCTTTGCTTAACGCATTACAATTTTTGGGAGGAGATAGAAATTATAGATCTACTTTACGAATAAACCTTGAAGATATAAAAGCTATTGCAAATCAATTAGCAGACCAACAGACTTCTTTGAAAGCAGAGCGGTATCTGCAGCAGCTTCAAAAATGCATTCAATTGATTAGATCGTCTAACGAATATAAAAAAGAAAGAGAATTGCAAGAGATAATAAAATTGCGAGATTGTATTGCGTCACAAAAAAAGACTTCTAATATTACACAAGTTAATGTGTTATCTGTACCTAAAAAAGAGAATTATTCAGTTTTTGTACATGAAAAAATATGTAAGGATAATCATGTAGGTTCAAAGCCTAAAAACACAGAGAAAATGGTGAATAAATCACAAAATCCTGATCAAAAAAAATCAGAGAACAAAGACGATAAAAAACAAGAACAATCTGTGAATAAAGAACATAAAATTCAAGAGTATCAAGAAGATGCGCAATTTGATTGGACTTTGGCGGCATGTCAAGGAGTTCATCTTCCAGGGTCAACTTATATTCCAGGAAGAGAATAAAAATTTTGGTTGATATTTCATAACTACATAAAAATTTAGAGGGAATGTAAAAATTCCCTCTTTTTTATTTCAAAGATTTCAAGAAATATTTTTCAAAAATTTCCATCCTAAAATTTTAATTCCCTGATGTTTAACTTTTTCATCACCGCCATAAATTAAAACTCCATTTTGAGATTTTTCGCCTGCTAATTCATTCCAATAGTGTAAACCGTCAAAGAAACTAGGATTTATTGTTTTGCCGATTTTGATTTCAAGCGGAATTAGTTCTTGTCCTTTTTCAATTATGCAATCAACTTCATGTCCTAGGCTGTCGCGCCAAAAGTAGACGTTAGGTCTTTTATCCTGGTTATACTGTTTTTTGATTAATTCTGAAATTACAAAAGATTCGAATAGATTTCCGCGCAAGTAATGCGTGGCTAATTGTTTTTCATTTTCTATTTCAAGTAGAGAACAAGCAAGTCCTGCATCGTAGAAATAAAGCTTTGGAGCTTTGATTAATCTTTTACTGAAGTTTTTATAATGTGGACGTAAAAGGTGGATTATATAACTACTTTCTAAAAGAGAAATCCATGAGCGTGCTGTATTTGCTGTAATTCCACAATCATTTCCTAGTGATGCAAGGTTTAAAACTTGTCCAATTCTACCCGCGCATAGTTTTATGAATTGTTGGAACAAACTTAAATTTTCAACATTTCTTAAATTTCTTACATCGCGTTCGATGTATGTTTGAATATAGTTTTTGTACCATTTTTGTGGTGGGATTTTTTCGTTCCAAATTCTTGGATAAAACCCGAAATAAAGAGTTTTATCAATTTTATTGCTTAGAAGCTTTGCTTTTTCTAGTTCAGTGTATGACAGAGGTAAGAGTGTTAAAATTGCAACTCTTCCTGCAAGTGATTGCGAGATTTTTTCGTTTAATAAAAAATTTTGTGATCCGGTTAGTATAAATTGCCCAGCTCCTTTGTGTGAATCAACATATGTTTTGATATACGAAAAAAGATTTGGGGTAAGCTGTACTTCGTCCAAGGTTAGACCGTGCTCATTTTTATTTGATTCCAAAAAAGAGCGCGGATCTGTTTCCGCCATTTGTTTTTTATCTAAATCTTCAAGCGTTACATAGTTGTATTTTTTGAATGTGTTTTTTACAAGCGTTGTTTTACCCGATTGTCTTGGGCCTAAAACGGCAACGACGGGAAACTGTTTTGCGGTTGCTTTTAATTCTGTAGTTAATTCTCTTGATATCATAAAATCTCCTAAATTTTATAGTTTTACTTACTTTAGTGTGAGTTAAATTTAATTATTTTTAGCTTTAATTTTTGAATAAAGCATGTTACAAATTTCTATCTATGATTGATACGGTATTGTCGCCCATGCGAGGGTGACAATGGCACTGCGTACAAACAAATATCCAAATATTAAAGCCTGTATTATTAATTAAATTTAACTTTATTTATGCTTACAAATCGGAAATCCAAATTCCGATCCGTAAAGCGATATTTAGAAATGTTATCAGATCGAGTTTGAAAAGTATGCAGAGTTTTGATTTTTGATTAAAAATAGTTGGAATTTACAAGTTTTTTACTCTTCTGGAAATAGATTCATTAATTCATAAATGTGTTTGAACGATATGACATTGCAGCTTGTTTTTGGTTTTTGTAGTGCGGACAAAAATAAGGTTTCAATTCCAAATTTTTTAATTCATCGAAATTTGAGTTTTTTGTATGTTTTTGATTTGAATTTTATAAAAAACTATGAAAATCAATGTTTTCACACTGCCGACATTACCCCATTTGTAATTATTTTCAAGATTTGATAGGGTTTAATTTGTATATTTTTAAACTTAATAATTAGATATTGGAGAAATTATGAATTTTATTAAGAAAATGTTGTTTATTACATTATCGTTAATTGCTTTTGAGGGAATGACGCTAAATGCGGGAGATGGATCTTTGGGGGTTAGAGAAGATCGAATCATTGATCTTGAGTTGCAAGCAGCAGCTCATAGTGAGGAAAGATTGGCCGAGCTTAGAGAAATTGTAAAGTTTTCGATTGAAAAAGCAATAAAATTGGATGATACGAGAAGATTAAATTTTTTACTACAAGCTAGGATTGTAAATCCTAACTTTTTGTTGCAGGGGCATCTTGCAAATCAGAACCTTGTTATGGCTGATTTAACGCCCTTGCATCTCGCTGTTTCTCTTGGTTATGCAGATTGTGCTCAGGCATTAATTAATGCAGGGGCAAATATTGAAGCAAAAACAGATAAAGGCATGACACCGCTTCAACTTGCTGCTGTTCTAGGTCACACAGGTTGTATTAAGGCATTAATTAAAGCGAGGGCAAATATTGAAGCAAAAACTGAGACCGGCGCGACATTGCTTCATGTCGCTGTTTGTCTAGGTCGTGCAGATTGGGTTTCGGCATTAATTAGTGCAGGGGCAAATATTGAAGCAAAAACAGATAAAGGCGCAACGCCTCTTCATGCTGCAGTTACAACTGGTCAGGCAGGTTGTGTTGAGTCGTTAATTAATGCAGGGGCAAATATTGAAGCAAAAGATCTAGATGGTTCGACACCGCTTCATTATGCTGTGGGATATGCAGATTGTGTTAGGGTTTTAATAAATGCTGGAGCAAATATTGATGCAAAAAATGAGACCGGCGCAACGCCGCTTCTTATTGCGGTTTGTTTTGGTAAAGTAGGTGGTGCTGAAGCATTAATTAACGCAGGGGCAAATATCGAAGTAAAAGCTAATAATGGCATGACGCCTCTTCATGTTGCCGTTGGAAGTGGGCATGCAGATTGCGCTCAGACTTTAATTAATGTAGGGGCAAATATCGAAGTAAAAGATGATGACGGCATGATGCCTCTTTATATTGCGGTTGCTGAGGGACATGAAGATTGCGCTCAGTTGCTAAGGGAAGAAATTATAAGAAGAAAAGTTTTAAATAAACTTCACGTTTGATCGTAAATCATCCATAAGCGAATTCACAATTTAGAGGGAATGTAAAAATTCCCTCTTTTTTATTTCAAAATTTTAGATAGAATTTCATTCTTCTGGAAACAAATTCAACAGTTCATAAATGTGTTTGAACGATACAACATTGCAACTTGTTTTTGGTTTTTGTAGTGCGGACAAAAATAAGGTTTCAATTCCAAATTTTTCTGCTTCTTTTACGCGGTGCTCAAGCTGTGTACATGGTTTTATTTGTCCGGTTAAACTAATTTCGCCGATAGAGATTGATTTTTGCGGCAATGGTTTTTGGAAATAACTGGAGAGCAGAGCAAGAGCTATTCCAAGATCGCTTCCTTCTTCCTTGATTTTAAAGGAGCTACTAACTTTGAAAAATATGTCATAACCACTAAGTCTGATTTTCAAATATTTTTCGAGTATTGCCGCAATAAGTACGATCTGTTTGGGATCAACTCCGCTAACAACTCGCTGTGGAATTCCAAATTTGGATGCAACGCAAAGTGATTGTAATTCCAAAATCAATGGACGTGTCCCTTCGATGCATGTGATTAAAGCACTTCCTGCTGCGGGTGTAGAATTATTTAAAAGATATTTATTTATGTCTGTGATTTCTGAAAGTCCATGTTCCTGCATTTCAAAAAAACCAATTTCATTTATAGCGCCGAAACGATTTTTCATCGCGCGCAAAACTCTTGTTTGCCAGCGATCTTCACCTTGCAGATAAAATAATCCATCTACCATGTGTTCGAGCAATTTTGGACCGGCCATATATCCATCTTTTGTGATGTGCCCTGTGACGAGTACAGCGATATTATTTTCTTTTGCAAGTTTCATGAGGTGAAAGCTAGATTCGCGAAGTTGTCCGATGGTACCTGGAATTGTTTCTGATTTTTCGAAATAACAGTTTTGGATAGAATCGAGAATCAAAAGATCTGGTTTTTCGTCAACCGCTGTTGTGAGGATTTTTTCCATTGATGCTTGATCTGAAAAAAGTAAATGTTCATTGTGACATTTTAATCGCATTGCGCGGTTTTTGACCTGCTCAAGAGATTCTTCAGAAGAAAAATATAGTACTTTGTGCGTTGCGGCTATTTTGTTTGCGATTTGCAAAAGCAGAGTAGATTTTCCTATTCCAGGGTCGCCGGTTAAAATCAAAAATGATCCAGGAAATATTCCGCCACCGAGGACGCGGTCCCACTCTTTTATTCCAGCTACGATTCGCTCTTGCCTAACTGTTTGAATGGTGTTTAGGGTATATAGATTTGCTTTTGATGTGGTGTGTATTTTGCTTTTAAAACCTTCTTGCTTTTGCTCTATTGTTTTTTCTACAAAGCTATTCCATTCATTGCATCCGGGACAGCAACCGGCCCATTTTATACTTACATAGCCGCAATTTGTGCAGTTGAACTGTGATTTGCTAGATTTCATTTTCTGTTATTTTTGTTTTGCTTGATGGGAAAATATTTATTGAGGAATCTTTAGCAGGTTTTTCGATTTCAAAGCAGTCGCGGCATCGAGCTTCGTAACATTCTTCAGCGCCAACTAAAATTATAGGATCATCATATTTTGCAGGATTACCATTGATTATTCGTTGATTGTGTTTTGCATCTTTTCCGCATTTGACGCAAATTGCTTTTAGTTTTGTTACTTCGTCTGCGATTGCAAGGAGTGTAGCTGTTATTGCAAATGGTTCTCCACGGAAGTCGATGTCTAATCCAGCGATAATGACCCTTTTCCCGTTGTCGACTAATGCTTTGATGGTTTCTATTATCTGTGGGATGAAAAAGTGTATTTCGTCCAGTCCAACCACTTCATGACCTTCTGAAAGCTTTAATATTTTTTCAAGACATTGCACTGTACCGTCGAAAGCAAAAGCTTCTCTTTTGGCTCCGTTATGAGAAACTATGCATTCGTAACTTTTTCGTACATCAATCTTATGTTTTATAGTTAAAATGTTTTGTTTTGCAAATTCTGCTCGTCTAAGCCTGCGCATCAACTCTTCTGTTTTTCCAGAAAACATTGATCCGCAAATTACTTCTAATGATCCTTTTTTCATATTTTATTCTCCTTTTAATTTAATCACGTTTTTCGGTCTTTGGTTTTTCTTCAATAGAATCTGGTGTTGGCATTAAAACATCTGCTACACGGCCTCCTAGCCGACTAAGAAAACTTCCACGAGGTTCTGCGTCAGAGTGACTTCCCACTGATGAAGAGCCGTCACTTGAACTTGAACATGCTCTTGCGGTAGGACTTGGTGATGTGGGTGGAATTGGTTGAGCAGGTTTTGGGGCTAAGCTTGATGCTCCATCAGGATTTTGGCTACCCCTTCTCCTTACATCTTGCGCCCAATAAGGTCTTGCGGCTCTCGCTGCGCCTTGATCTGCAAAATCAGCAACACTTCCTAAGGTATCTGCAAGTGTTCCTCTTCCTTGTCCTTGTGGATGTCCAATAACATCTTGTACCTGTCGCATAGTTTCACGGCAAGCTTGAAGATTTTGTGCCAGAGTTTGATCTGGAGCTTCGGATTGACCTAAAGTTCTTTGAACTGTATCTAAAGTTGCATCTAATTTTTCAAGAGAAAGTGCGAGTGTATTGCGAGTAGGGCGTTCTGGGTCTCCAAGTGATCTATCAACATTGTGTAGTGATTGTGAAAAATCGAAAATTGCTTGAGCAAGTGTGTTTCTTGCTGGATGTTCACTGTCTCCTAAAGATTTGTTTAGTTTTTCTAAAGAACTACTAAAATCGCTAGAAGCTTTTGCCAAAGTTCCTGAGGTTGGATGTTCTGGATCTCCAAGTGACCTATCAACATTGCGCAGTGATTGTGAAAAATCTGCAATTGCTTGCGCAAGCGTGTTTCTTGCTGGATGTTCACTGTCGCCTAATGCTTTATTAAATTTTTCTAGAGAAAGACTAAAGTCGCTCGAAACTTTTGCTAATGTTCCCGATGTAGGATTTTCTGGATTACCAAGAGATCTATCAATATTTTTTAAAGAATGGCTAAAATTATTGGAAGCAATATCTACTTTATTTAAGGTTCTTACTATAAAAACTGTTAAAACAATTGTACAAACAGCAGCAACACCACAAGCTACATAATTCCAGTTCCAATTTGTTGGATTGAGAAGAGAAGGTGAATTATCTGTTGGTAATTGTTCATAAATTATATTAATAAGGTGATAAATATCATTAAGTGTAATTGGGGGATGATTTGCATGTAGTTTTTTTTTGTTTCGATAGTAAGCATTTTTAAAAAAAATAGAAATTTTATTTTTTAATAAATTTATTTGTTCATAAGATTCTGGATTTTCTAAAGTTATTTTTGTTAAAGCAAGTAGGGAATAAATTAGTGGAAATCTAAAAGGTTTTTTAATTTCTCCAGTTTCTTCGATTGTACATTCTGTATTAAATAGTTTTTCGATTAAATCTATATTCTTTTGGTACTCATCATTAAACATTGTGGTGCGAGCTAAATTTGCTAAATATGGATGTAACGAGGAATAAATTTCTTGCTGAAATTGTGAAGCATCGGAAGATTGTTGAGACTTTTCGAGTAAGCGCAATGTGAATTCTACTTTTTCAAGTGCATTTTGGGTTGGTTGTCCATCTAATTTTAGTTGGCCGGCTAGTCGAGTGATAGATGTTTCTATTTTGCTGTTGTTTAAATCGACTAAACCACCATTAGTACATTCTACGTTTATAAAAAAAATTGATATAAATAATGATAAAAATGTAATTTTTAAAAGCTGTTTCATAAAAATTTTCCCGAAAATTTGTAAGTTATTTTTGTATTAAATTATTTGCGAACTCTTCAGCCTTTAACTTATGTTCTGGTAAATCTATTCCAAAAACGTTTTGGTCCGTTGTATGTGCTTTAATCTTAAGTCCATAGTACAGAAATTTTAGTTGTTCCAACTTTTCTGCCTCTTCGATTGCGCACTGTTTGTTTTTTAATTTTTCTATTTTTCGAAGAGCTTCTGTCGAGTAAGCATAAATACCAACATGTTTGAAATATAGATTTTTCATAAAATCTTCATTTTTATCTTTTTCATCGCGGATTTGTGGGATTCTGCTTCTTGAAAAATAAAGAGCATAATTTTCACTATCGCAAACTAATTTTGCTATCTGGAGTGAATCGATTTCTTCAAACTTTTCGATCTGTTTTTTTAAAGTCCAGACATCAGCATCTTTTAAATGAGCAGTTTGCAGTAATTGTTCTATCATCTTTTTGGTAATGAAAGGTTCATCACATTGCCAGTTTACCCATACATCTGCTGTGACTTTGCCTGAATTTAACACTTCAATGATTCTTTCTGTTCCGTTTGCACATGTCTCGGAGGTCATAATATATTTTCCGCCAAACCCTTCAATTATTTCTATAGCTTCATGCGAGTCAATAGCAAATGTGACACTATCAAAAAGTTTTGTAGAGTTTGCAGCTTCCCAAACCCATTGCATCATTGGTTTATCTAAAATATCGATCAATATTTTGCGTGGGAAACGGGAGGATTGTAGTCTGGCAGGAATGACGCATGCGATTTTGGGGTTTGAGCTCATCAGAAACCTTTCAATTTGAAATTTCTAAAAATATGCCAAAAAGCTCTACTTTTAAAAATTTGTTTTACGAAAAATTATTCCAACAATATACTAACTCTGGTTTTAAAGTCAAAATTTAAAGGTTGAAATAGGTGTTTTTTCATAAAGCAAAGATGTTTAGAAAGTCATTATGATTAACGGTTATTTGTTAGTAGAAAAATCTGAAAAGTTACAAGGTGAAGCTTCTGTGTACGGTGCGAAAAACGCCGTTCTTGTTATCATGGCTTCACTTATTCTCACTCGTGGTAAATCAGTTTTGAAAAATGTTCCGAACTCTGCGGACGTTTCACAAATGATTTTACTTCTTAAAAATTTAGGTGCAAAAGTCGAATTTGATTCCATTTCTCATCAGCTCGAAGTTGATACGACGGAAATAACTTCTTTTGAAGTTGGCGGCGATATCATGGGCAAAATGCGAGCCTCGATTTTGGTTATGGGCTCACTTCTTGCAAGAGAGGGCAGGGCAAAAGTAGCTCTTCCTGGTGGATGTTTGATTGGCGCACGTCCTGTAGATTTTCACATAAAAGGTTTCCGCAAAATGGGTGTGGTTGTCGAAGAGTTTACAGAACATTTGGAAGCAACTTTTGAAAATGATCAAGCAACTGAGAGCAGAATCGTGCTTGATTATCCATCAGTTGGTGCAACAGAAAATTTTGCAATGCTTGCAGCTTCTATTCCTTGTAAAACAACAATTATAAATGCGGCGCTTGAGCCAGAAGTTTTTGACTTCTTAGATGTTTTGAAAAAAATGGGTGCAGAGGTTTGGTGCGAAGCACCAGCAACTCTTTGCGTCCGCGGTAAAAAAGTTTTAAATCCTGTTGTTCATGAAATAGTTGCCGACCGTCTTGAAGCAGGGGCATTTTTGCTCGCAGCTGCAGTGACAAAAGGTGATATTTACGTATCCAATATGAAAACAGAATATCTTGATATTTTCTTAAGCAAACTTGAAGAGATGGGACACAAAGTTTTTGTAGATCCTAGTGGAGTTGGAGTTAGAGTAATTGGATGTAACAATCCAAAAGCTGTAAGCTTCAAAACCGGAACTTATCCTGGATTTCCAACCGATTTACAAGCTCCGATGATGGCTGCACAATCTCTTGCAACCGGTACAAGTTTGGTCGAAGAAACGGTGTTCGAAAATAGATTGATGCATGTTTCTGAGTTGAACAAAATGGGAGCACAAATTACCGCTACCTCTACAAGCAAAGCAACGGTTCGCGGCGTTGACCTTTTATATGGATCTGCGGTCATTGCAAGCGATATTCGTGCATCGTGTGCACTAGTTTTGGCTGGGCTTGCTGCTGAAGGTAAAACAGAAATTTATGGTATTCACCACTGGCTTCGCGGTTATGACGGACTTGAGAAAAAATTATCAAAATTAGGCGCAAAAATATCTTTGATCGAAATGACACCACAAGAAGAAGCTGAAAAAATTATGCGATACAAAGAGGTTAAAAAAGCAACTAGTGTATCGGTTTAAAAATAAAAATTTATAATTTTAAGGCAGGTTTTAAGCCTGCCTTTTTTATTATTCGAAAATAAAAAGTTTAAACTATAAAAAACCCCTTGACCTTGACACAATGTCATACCTTAAAGTTAACCAAGAAGGGAAAAACGATGGCACAGTGGCTAATAAAAGAAATCAGTGATTTGACGAAAGTATCGGTGCGGATGTTGCACCATTACGATAAGCTTGGTTTATTAAAGCCTTCCGTGCGCGCATCTAATAACTATCGCTATTACTCAGAGCAGGATTTGGCAAAATTGCAGCAAATCATAGCTCTTAAGTTTTTTGGTTTTGGCTTGGGACAAATTAAAAACATTTTGCAAAAAAACTGAACATCCAAGAGCATTTGATAGTGCAACAGAAAATGCTTAATCAGCAATTTGAGAATATGAAGCAAGTACAAGATTCTCTTGCGGATATTCTCCAGCGCTGCGCCGTATCGAAATCCCTTAATTGGAATGATTCAATAGCATTAATTGAAAGGTATCATATGACTAATGAGCTAAAAAAAACGTGGGTCGGCAAACTCAATGAAAGCCAACAAGACGAACTTATAGCACTTAAGCAAGAGTTTCCTAAAGAAATTGCAGCTTGGGAAAAAATTATAAAGTTGATTAACAGCATGGAGCTTGGCGATCCTGAGGGGCCAGATGGCGAGCGTGTACTTAAATTTTTCTTTGATCTCGATAAAAAAATGAGGGCGTCTGCGAGTCGACAACGAAAGTTGAATTACGATATTTTACGAAGTATTAAAGAAGGTAAGCTTGGTGATGATGCACTTCCTTTGAGCCCGGAAGGTAGCGTGTGGATTGCTAAAGCTTCACTTGCTTACTCTTTAAAACGTTGGGAACAACTTTATCAAGATATTATAACAAATCTGACCTCTGATCCCAAAGGTGCTACTGGCAAAAAAATTGCCAAAGACTGGCGTGAGCATATAGAAAAACATTTTGCTGGAACGCCACCTGATCTCGCCATTGGGACAATGCTTTGGCAAGAAGTTGGCCGGCAAAGGACAGCTCTACAAAAACAACAAACGCCGGTTCCTGTTCAAGAACAAGTTAAAGGAATTTATGTAAGTTTAGCTTTTAATCCAGAGGCTATGAGTTGGATTGAGGAAGCGCTTAAGGCTCATTAAAATAGTAAACAAGTTGTTTTTAGTTAAACGATGTTGATGTTGAGCAATAAAAAAGACAGGTTTAAAACCTGTCTTTTTTATTGTTTAAAGGTTTGTGATAGCTTTAGCGTTGAGCGGCGGCTTTAATAGCGGGCTCGATTTGTGATTTTACGTCATTAAAGTTATTTATATGTGATGCATCCAGCCATTCGCCAAAATTAAACCGACTTGTATCAATTTGCAGCTCTTGTAGAAATTTACTGTTTTCTGCAATCTCTTGAGCAAATAGGATTAGAGTTTCTTTTTTAGGTGATGGAAATTCTATGACATCAAATCTTTTTTTGAGAGCAGGATCTTTAATTTGTTCGTTGCTTGCAAGAATAATGAGCATTGGAGGCATTTTAAGATTTATTCCAGAGCCTTCAAGCCCACGGCCAAAATAACTCGTTGATAATCTTGATTGATCGCCGTTAAATACTCTCTTGGCTGGACTTATCATGTTATCGTTGTTGAGCCATGTTGCTTCATCCATAATAACAACGGATCCTAATTTGTTTTCCTTCAATTGGTTCCGTAGGATTCGAAGAAACGCGCCGGGAGTATCTGCGCATCCTTCTAGTTCTTCTCCTGGAGTTATTACCATGTTTTCAAAATGGATTCCGCCTTGAATAAATTCTTCTATCCATTTACGTAACTGGTTTGCAAAATGAGTTTTGCCTATTCCCCCCGTACCATAAAGATACAGATATCGAGGAGTTTGTGATTTATTGTCCAAAAGTAAGTGAATAAATTTATAAACATTGTTTTTAAGCATTAAAATATTTTCAGCAGATGGTCTTTCATAACCATCGAAAAACTGATCGATTTTGGTGAATAACTCTGTAAATTTTTCGTGAAAGCTGTCTCTAGGGAGGGTAAGTGTTGGCTTTGGTCTGAATGTTGCAAGGTCTAGTGCAAATTCAATAAATGCCGCACTATCTCGTCGTTCAAATAGGTTTGTTCTAGCAGCCATGAATTTTTCAATAATTATTGGCCATAATACCTTTGGAATGAAACATTGAGTTTTTGCAAATCGGTCTTCGAGAGCGTTTAATTGGTTAATCGGAGGATTTGCGAGATCGAGAGCTGATCCTGTTATTGGGTGAAGCAAACGAATTCCATCGAATACTGCTGCAAATACACCAAAACTACCGCCAAGCGATGTAGGCGGCAATAAGCAACTTAATAAACCTACAGCTCCGCCAAGTAGAGCCAATGATGTGAATGCTTCTCGTGCTCTTCTGGTCATGGCCATAAACCTAGCGTGATTAAGTTGTTTAAGGCAAGCTTGTTCATACATTTCAATAGCTTGTTTACCTGAAACTCTTATCGTTGTTGCAGTAAAATCTGCAGGCATTTCACACCCGGCAGCCGATCCTATCATTACTGGCTTAGCTCCTGGAATATCGATTGAAATTGAGTCAAGGTCGACGGAGTGTGCTTCAAGATTTTCTTGGTCAAAAACATTCCCTGCACATCCTAGCTGTTCTATGAGCGAGCGAAATTTTTCATGTATTTCATTTTGATCAAATGCGTTGCTGTAATTTATGAGAACTAATGGATCTTGCGGAGCGCTACCTTCTCCTTCCATCGCAAAGATGTTTGGTGGAAAAAAGAATAGTAATGTTAAGGCTAAAATTGTTTTTTTAAACATGATTAATTCCCCCGGATTTTTAAATTATAAATTCAATTAATAAACAAAATCAGTTTGGTTGTTAAATAAAATTACAATAAGTATTTCTTTTTGTAAATAGCCCCTCTTTCCATTTGATTTTTTATGCAAAAAGTGGGGTTTTTAGTTTAAAAGTGAGGAAAATTATAAGGAATTGATCATCTTTTATGCTAAGTACGGTTTCCTTGCATTTTTAAATACCTCAGTTGATTTTCAAATTATTTTTGATATCTTATTGATATCAAGAAATAACAACATTTATAAAAGGATGAGTGTGAGTAAGGCAGAGAAATTAATTCAAAAAATTTTTGCACGACAACAAATATCATATAAAGATGCTGAAAAAATATTATTCGAATTAGGATATGAGCTTAAAGTTAGTGGCTCACACCACGTGTTCAGAAAAGCTGGTTATAAACATGTAACACTCAAACGAAGACCGCAATTATTGCCATATCAGATAACCGATTTACAAGAGGTATTAAGAGATCATGGAATCGAAGAAAAAATATAAAAGTTTAAATTATTATTTAAGTTTGCCCTGGACTTACACTGTTGAACAGGTAAGCGATAAGGACAAAAATAAAATATATGTTGTTCGCGTCAATGAATTGCCTGGAATTTGTACA
The DNA here is from genome assembly GCA_003511165.1 of Candidatus Dependentiae bacterium. Lineage (NCBI taxonomy): Bacteria > Candidatus Babelota bacterium. The sequence continues at coordinate 100,435 of DOJW01000008.1, read as the reverse complement.
GATGCGACATCGCTTGATGAAGCAATTAAATTAATCAAAGAACCAATGAAAGCAGCCTTCGAATTTTATATGGAAAATGGCGAGGATATTCCGCAACCGGTCAAAGAAGAAGATTTTAAGGGAAATATTGCCTATCGAACAACAAGTAGGCGGCATTATTTAATAAGTAAAGAAGCGAAGGAAAAGGAACAATCTCTTAGCCAGGTAATTGATAATTTGATTGATTCTGCGCTTGTACATAAACACAGAAGTTCATAAATATCAGGGCAATGCTTTACGAAGATTTTGAAATGGCTTTGGGCAATAAAAAAGGCAGGTTTTTAAACCTGCCTTTTTTATTGTTTGAAAACAAAATATAAAAGATTTGAATTATTTAACTGCATATTTTAATATGGTCGAGTTTTTAAATGAAAAAATAAGTTTAGGTAATTTAGTTTATAGAGGGTAGTTGTTTATGAACGTATTGAAAAAAATATTAACAGTAAGTTTGTTGAGTTTAAATTTAAATGCGGTTTTAAGTGCACATACAATGACAGAATATCTTGTAGATTTAAATCTCAATGAGGTTAAAGACATATCTAAAGATCAGTTAGCTGCTAACATGTTTCATCCAGGCGCTCAATGTGCACAAATATTGTTACATGGTATGAGTATTATTAAAAGTGAAAAATATCGTATTTTAGAGCGATCAGAAAACCATCTACTTCCAGTTGTGCTTGTTTTTCATGATTGCGGAAAAGATAAAGGTGTCGCGGGACATGAACTTAGAGGTTTCGCACACTTTATGTCAGATTTGATTGTTTTAGATAGATCTTTTTGGAGTTGCGAAAAACAAGATGTTTTTGAATATTTAAAAGAATATTTTTTAAGAGATATAACGGATAAAACTCCAGAGCAACAAGAAGCAAAAGCAAAATTAAAAAGGGAGCTGAAAATAGAAAGTTATCAGTTTAAAAGTGGTGAATATTTAAATATCGTTCAGCTGCTTAGAAATTTAGGTTTGTCGATTGAAGAGATAAAAGAAGTAGCGGTACTTGTCGCGGCTCATAAAATGTTTACAGAAATTTATGCTGTAGATCTTAACCTCAAAAAGGCTCTTGGAAATCTAGAACCTATAACAATTGATCAATTTAAAGATATTTTAAATAAACTTTGTTTTTTAGCTGGAATAGATAACTCGATAATTAACAAAGACTTTTTAAATATGTTATTTGTATTAACATATGCAAGCGTGCGAGGGGTATTTTTTGCAGGGCCTCAGTATATATCTTTTGTAGGATGTTTTGCAGAGCTTAATCATTTACCGCAAATACTTTTACAGCCAAGACGCAATTTCGATGGCGTTGCTGAAAAATATGATTTTGGAACAGGACCATGTTCTGAAGAAGATAGAAGGTATTGGTATGGCTCTACAATTATGTCTATTGCGCCTGCTTATGAAGATCAAATTTTTGCAGCATATGGAATAACCAGATAAAAATATTGAAATCATTTTGAAGTTAAAAGGCAGATTTTAAAATCTGCCTTTTTTATTGTTTTGGAACGAATTTTTTTTATGATTTATATTTTTCGATAGCAGCAAAAGCTTCAGCCATTTTTAGAAAAAATGCAGGATCGAGTCTATTTTCAAGTGACCAACAAGCTCCCAAAACAACTTGAACAAATGCCCAATCAAAAATTCGCTGACGGTCAAATTCAAGAAATTCTGCAAGCAAATCAATACGGCCTTCAATTATTTTTTGAACAGCATCATTTTTTATTGTTTTTGGAACTGGATTTCGAACAGGTGCTCCAACTTCATAAACCGGATCGCCAATGCCGCCTTTGGGGTCAATTGATATCCACTGGTTATCACCGCACGATAGAATATTATCGTTATGAAGGTCGCCATGAAGGAGTGCTTTGTGAGTTGTGGTTGCAAGTAAGAATTTTTTTAATTCTCGAGCTTTTTCAAGATATTGCTTTGGGATATTCCAGTTTTTATCAAGCGTTGCTAACCAATCTTCAACACCTGGAAGATCGTCAAGTTTATGAGGTTTAATATTTTGAAGATCTTTGATGATCTGGCTTGCGATGAGAGTTGCTTCTCTATCTTGTTTTGGAAATAATGTTTTTAAAGATGTTCCAGGAACCGCTCTTTGTAATAATATTGCACCTTGCTCAAAATCATGTTCAATTATTGCAACGCATCCATGGCCAGCGAAAAGTTTTAATGCTTGAATTTCATATTGCAGTTCGGGGTTATAAAAACCAAGTTTTAAAACGGTAGGAATATTTCCCTGCGTGCAGCTAAGAGCATAATTGTATGTGAGGTTTGGTAAAACCTTTAAATTGGATAATCCCCAAATTTTAGCAAACTGTTTAACTAAGTTAGGAAGATTATATAGCCAATCTTCTCCTTGTTTGCCATACAAACTAATAATGTTTTTCTTAAAATGCATAAGATTTTCTCTAATCTAAAATAATTAATATGATTCTAGTTTTATAATGACAGAGATAGGTTTTTTTAGCGATTTTATGAAAATAATAAAGGATTTATTTGAAATATCAGATCTAATTTTTAAATTTTTTTATTTTATATACGCTGCATTGTACCAAGCCTTTAAAAACGCCATCTTTCCAATAGGTTAAACCAACTTTTTCAGCTACTCGTAATGAACGGTTATTGTCAGGAGTTATACAAGAAACAATTTCAGATAGTTTTAAAATATTAAAGGCATAATCGCATACCGATTTTGCTGCTTCTGTTGCAAAACCTTTGCCCCATAATTTTTTATAAATTCGGTATGCAAGCTCAGGTTTTTCTTCTACCTTCGCCGACACTTCGATTTTAACTTTGTGTATTCCGCAATATCCAATAAGATCACCTGTACTTTTTTCTATAACAGCCCATAAACCAAAACCATTATTTTTATAACTTTCAATCATTCTATTAATAAAGCCGCGAGCGTAATCAATATCTAATGGTCCAAATTGCGGCAATGGAGGCATTCCACCATCTGCAAATATTTCAAGAAGTACTTTATCATCTTCCATAACAAAGTTACGCAAAATTAAGCGGTTGGTTTCAAGTATTTTTTTCATTTTTTATTCTTTTGTAAGTTTATGGCGTAATTTGAATAGGCAATGCTTGTGTTTTATGATCGCCTTTCTGTTGTTGCAAAATTTCTTTTGCTTCAAAGTAGTCTACATAATCATTATCATCACGTTGCTTCATCAATTCAACTTGGAATCTTGCAACTTCAAGATCCAGATCATTATCTGATCTATTTGCAAATGCTGCTCTGTAAACAAAAGTCTGACATTTAATTCCCATTTTTTCCATTTCTTGAGACACAGAGTCAGCGTTTTCAGGCTTATCATCAAAGAAATAAATTTGAGTAGGTTTCCAGCTAAGTTTTTCAAGAAATATTTTTAAAACAACTCCTTTTGAGAAGCTACCAGTAAATGCAACTCCTTTATAAAAAATTGCAGGATTGGTATCGATTTCTTTTGCGGTTTTATATTTAGTGGCATATTCAGTTTTTTGTAATTCATCGAAGCTGAAATTTTGCTCAAAACTATGACTAAAATCAAGACCAAGGCTTAGTAGTTGTTGGTACCGTTCTTCTCCGCCGATGTTTCGCATTGTTAACGCAATGATCTTAATTTTTTTCTTTTGAAGGGCCAAAATGTTTTCAATCAAAGCTTTTTCGACTGGCTGAATCTTGTTTTTTAGCTCTCGATTTTTTAAAAATAAAGTTAAGCTTTCAGTTGAATTGTACTTTTTTTTCATAAATTCGCGAAAAGAATCTTTGATTTTTTGTAATTCTGTATTATTGGTAAATCTCAATTGCCTAATAGGCTCTGATGATTCCAAAATTGTATCGTCGATATCAAAAACAAAAAGATCATTTTGAGAGGCTTGCTCAAAAATTGTCTTAATTTCCTGAATAGAGTTGATTTCTTTGAAGTCTGGTTTAGAGGATGAGCAGGCTGGAAGAAATATAAAGAATGATGCAAAAACATAACTATATTTAAAATGTTTAATTAGGTTCATTTTTATTATTTCGTTACTTTGTAAAACTTAAAATTTCATTCATTATTTCATCGATTGTTTGATTATTTGTGTTAATTACAATTCCATAATCAAACTTTGAAACCAACTTAAAAACGTCCTTAATAGCTTGTTCATCGAGAGGATTGGTTCGTTGTTTATTTCGAGCAACACAGATCTCTAAATCAGCTTTTAAGGTATATACAAAATAAGGAAATTTAAGTTGGGAGATTAAATCTTCTATCGGTGATTTGTGATAAAAGCTTTCATCAAATATAACAATTTGTCCTGCTGCTAATTTTTCTTTGGCTATAGGGATAACGATCTTGTTAGCTGCAAGCATTTTATTTTCCGATATACAAGTTTCGCTAGCAATATAATCAAGGCCATGTTTCGCAAGAATTTCATCAAGCGAAATGTGGTAACCATTTAATGATTTTGCTAAGGCTTTTGCTATTGTTGTTTTACCAACTCCAGCTGGGCCGCGAATTATAATAAAGTAGCTCATGAGAGTTTTTTCTTCATAAAATATTCTTTGTGACCTGGAGGACAGTCATCTAGAACACCAAAAACTTCATAACCATGTTTTAGATAAAAATCTTTTGCTTGAAAATCAAATGTGTCTAAATGCGCGAGTGAGCATCCTAATTTTTTTGCTTCAGTTTCAACTTTATCTAAAAGGTGGGAACCATAACCTTGCTTTTGGAATGGTTCATCAATCCATAAAACATTAATATAAAGAACTTTCCAGCAGTATAATGTGGTTGTTATGCCGCCAATTATGCTTCCATCATTATCTTTAAGCACATAATTAATATTAATCAATGGTTTGACTTGCGTGAAAGGAACTGTGCGAGCATTAAATTCGACAATTTTATTATCTATATAGTTAGCATCTTCTTTAGTAGCAATGTTAAGTTTTACTTTGATAGTTTCTAATTTTGTCATTTATTTTCCTCGTTAAAAGTCCAAATTGCTGTTTTGTGTTCAAGTTCAATTGTAGAATTTCCAAGTTTATAGATTTGTAAATTATTGATTTCGTAATTTAAACTCATTTGTAATTTTAAAAGCTTACATGATTCATCTTGGGATGGTTTAATTTTAAATATAATTCCTGGTCCTCGACAAATCGTATAATCTTTTTCTTCTTCGCAGGTGTGTTCAAGTAATGTTTGTTGCTCAATAAACTTTCTTTTATTTGCAGCATTTAATGATAATGTTACTTCTTCTACATCCTTGAATAATTTGGTTTTATCAAATGGAATTGCGTTATATTTTTCGTTATATTCTTTTCGCGTGATAGCATCTTGGTTGGAAATTTTTTTATCTTTAAATGTTAAATAATCCTGATGATAAGCTAGAATCATTGAATCCACCTCTGGCAACAACGATAAGTTTTCTATGTAATAAAACCAGGGGATTAAAGTGTTATCGATATTTTTTTCAAAAATTCCATGGGTTATCTTGTGTGTAAGTTTTTGTTTGAATAATTTAGTTATCTCTTCAATTTCTTCTTTTCTATCAACCATAAATTCAATTCCAATATTGCCAACGCCCATTTCTTGCAAGTTTTTTATGTCTTTATGACTGAAAAGTTGAATGTAAATGTTTTCCCCCGTCAAATAAAAACCTGTCCAAGATGTGTTTGTACTAGAGTGAGTTTTTTCTTCGCCATTACAAAATTCATTTTTTAAAAAATCTGATTTTTTAATTGCATCATAAGCATCTTCATCGAGAATGGCGTGAATGAAATGTAAATACACATTATTTATTTTTGTTTCAGATTTGAACTCTTTATTCATTATTTCCTTTTGTAGAGCAGCAGTTTCACAATTGGTAAAAATAAGTAGGCTGCTCAATAAAAACTTGTTTAATATTTTTTTTCATACTTTCCAGCAATCTGGGACATAATTTAATATTCTGATCAAGAAGGAATAAAACCAAGATGGTTCAATTTGTTTTTTGCCTTTGAAAATTTGTTTAATTATATATAGCGCTTCAGCTTCGGGTTGATGTGTAAACGGTAAAGGTTTCGGCGTTTTAAGCATATCGGTTGCTATCGGACCGGGCATAACAATTACAAATCCAATTTTGTCATAATAGTACTGCAAGCGTAAGGCTTTAAAGCATGCATTAATCGCAGCTTTGCTGGCGCAATAGCTTGCGCCATATCCAAAGATTGCATTAACTGAAGATGTGACAACAAATGTTCCACCTCCGTATGTTTTTACATTATTTATCCATTCATCAATCCATGTGATGACGCCAAAATAATTGGTATCGAAAGTTTGTTTGTGGCGGGTTAGCATTGGCTGAAATTTAATTTCAACATCGCCTGTTCCGGAATTTAAGAAGAACAATGTTGGCTTGAGTTGTTGCTTTTTTATTTCAGCAGTAACTTTGTGAATTTGCTCTGGAATACTTACATCACATTTATAAGGAATAAATGCTGCTCCGAGCTCACGTTCAAGTTCTTTGAGCTTTTCTTCTCGTCGTGCAATTCCAATTACCTTCCATCCGCGTTTCACCATTTCAACTGAAATGGCACGACCAATCCCAGATGAAGCGCCTGTTACTAAACAGGTTTTGGTTGTTTCATTAATAGTAATTTGTCGATCGATAAATGAAAAAATAAGAAAAGTAGTAAGACTCAATGCGGCAATTGTGGAGAAAATGTAAAGAAACCATTTTAAAAGACGAAATATAAACATTTAGATCCTTTAGATCCTTAAATTAATTTTTTTATAGATACGGCACGGTGTTATTCCCTTAAAAAGTCCATCTTTCCAATAAGTTAAACCCACTTTTTCTGCTACTCGTAATGAACGGTTATTGTCATGAGCTATACAGGAAATAATTTCAGGTAAATTTAAAACATTGAATGCATAATCGCATACCGATTTTGCTGCTTCTGTTGCAAAACCTTTGCCCCATAATTTTTTATAAATTCGGTAGGCAAGCTCTGGCATTTCTTCCTCCTTCGCCAAGGCTTTGGCGGACAGGTCTGCTTTGTTTATTTTAACTTTATGTATACCACAATACCCGATAAGGTTGCCTGTACTTTTTTCTATAACGGCCCATAAACCAAAACCATTATCTTTATAATTTTCAATCATTCGATTAATAAAACCGCGTGCATAATCAATATCTAATGGTCCGAATTGAGGTAAGTGAGGCATTCCACCATCTGCAAATATTTCAAGAAGTGCTTTGTCATCTTTCATAACAAAGTTACGTAAAATTAAACGGTCGGTTTCAAGAATCATTTTTCATTCCTTAAAGTAATCTATATGATTATCGAGTTAGTGTTATTCTAAAATCAAATTTTTAGGATACCTTATTTTATCTTTTATGATGGCTAACGCTTTTTCTTGGGTATTGAAACCATTTGTATACCGGCCAAAAGGAAAATTATCTTCTACAAAATTGAATCCCGCTTGTAAGTAAATTCCAATAGCTTTATAACTCCATGTTTGAGTATGTAAGAAGAGATCCTTGTCCCCTTCCAGTTCTAAAAATTTTTGCAGTCCTGCAAAAACAATTGCTTTTCCTAGCCCTAATCCTTGGTATTTAGGCTTAACAGCTACATAATCTACTTTTGGAATTCTTAATTCTCCAGAATAAGTCCACCAATTGGTGTAGGTTGCAACGTTTTCTCCATCTTTTGTTTGGATGAAAATTAAGCGACGCTCAAGTTCTTTTAAGGAGGGAAGATATTTTTCTTTAAATTTGAGTAGTGCTTGTTCTGTGTTAAAGTCAAATTCGCCTACAGATGATACAATTTCTGCCCATGCAAGCTCGTCTTCTAAAGTGAAATTTACAATTGAAAAATTTGCAGGCTTAGAAAATTCTGGTACAGGTGTACCTGCAGGTCTACGCATGAGGATGTGATAATAAGGCAAACTTTTATCAAGCATTCTTTTTCCTCAGGTTTTTAATTAATATCCAGAGAAACTGGATGAAAGCTCAAGAAGCTCTTTGGTGATTGTAGCCTGGCGAGATTTATTATAATTTCTTGTTAATTTTTCTAAAATTTTATCTGCGTTTGTTGTGGCTGCATCCATAGCAACAAATCTTGAAGCTTGTTCGGCGAGGAGTGATTGAAACAAAAAGTGTAAAATTTGTGTTCTTAAATATTTGATTGCTAAATGGTCGAGAATTTGATTTTGGTCGCCTTCCCAAATCATTTCATCGATCGCATTGCCTTTTGTGGGGTCTTCTTTTTGCGATACTAAATTTTTCAAATTGATAGGCGTTAGTGCTATTTTATGTGGCTTTTGAATAAAGAAATTTACAAATGAATTGCTATAAACATTGATAGAAGAGTATGGCGTTTGCGTGCTTGTGATTATTTTCAAAATCTCATCACAGATTGATACATAATTGTTTGGATTTAAGTTTTCAAAAGATAGAATCATTTTGCCGAATGGTTTGTCTTTTATGTAATTGGTCGCTTTTTTGCCAACCGTTACAAAATGAATTGATTGATGTTCTTCTTTGAAGAAATTAATTTTAAAATGCTGAATTAAGTTGTTGTTAAAACTACCGCAAAAACCCTTGGTTGAAGCTATAAAAATATAGAGAGGATTTGAATCGAGAAGGTCATTTTGCATAATAATAGGATTTTGCCAGGAAGGGTTTGCTTTTAGCGCATTTACGAAAATAGTTTCGATTTGATTTTTATATTTGATTGTTGCTAAATTTTTCTTTTCTAATTTTGCATAAAGCGACATAGAAATGAGCCGCATTGCATTTGTGATTTTGCGGTTTGTGTTGATAGATTTTATTTGTCTTCTGAGCTTGATAAGTTCTGCCATTTTTGAAAACCCCAAAAAAATGTTTTTACTTATTTTTAGGCCACTTTTAATGTTAATATTTAGTAATCGTAAGCTTTAAATTTAAAAAAATCTAGCAAAAAGCTATTTTGTTAAAATTGAATTTAAAACTATGCAAATTTTGCTTTAAGGATTTAAAAGGAATTGAAGAATGAAAATAATTATAGATGGCTACAACCTTTTACGAAATATTTATCACAAGGAAAAGGGAAAGTTGGAAAAGCAACGAGATCTTTTTATAAGGCAGCTTGGGATATACAGACATAAAAAAGGAAATGATTTGATAGTTGTTTTTGACGGAGGATTGTTCGGGCATGCGACACGAGAAATTCGAAATGGAGTAGTAATAATTTTTTCCGGGCAAAAGTTGTCTGCAGATGATTGGATTTTTAATTATGTTCAAAACAATCCAAATGAAGAGTTACTTCTGATAACTTATGATCGTCAGCTCAAAGATAGGTGCAAAAGGTTTGGGGTAGATTCTCTCGGTGTTAATGAATTTTATTCAATTTTGCAAGATTGTTTGCTTGGTGAAGTGGAAAGCGATTTAAAAAAAGATGTTTCAACTGGCGAAAATATTGAAAAATATGAAATGGATGAGCATGAAAATTTTCCTCGCTTTAATAAATTAATAGATAGTGAAGCTTTGGATTTGCTCATGTCGCAAACAGATTTGAGTCATTATCGAAAAGATGAGACTGAAAATGACAATAAAAAATTTAAGAAATCACATTCGCTCTCTAAAAAAGAAAAAAAGGTTTATAAAAAATTAAAAAAACTTTAAAATTGCTTTTTAATTCAGGGAAAATGATGAATAAAAAAATAGGTTTGAATGAGCTTGATAGCTTTATAAAAAATGATTTTTTAAGTTTATTAAAAAAATATAAAATTTTTATTTTTATTGGGAATTTGGGCGCGGGAAAAACTACTTTTATAAGTAGGCTAATCGATAAATGTGGAATTAAAGAAATTGTTTCTAGCCCAACTTTTAATTATGTAAATATTTATCAAAATTCAAGCGGAGATGTTTTTTATCATTTTGACCTTTATCGATTGGACTCATTAAATTCTTTTTTGGACATGGGTTTTGATGAGTATTTATTACAAGAAAATAGTTACTGCTTTATTGAGTGGCCAGAGGTGATTTTTGCTTTGTTAAAAGAGAAAGCATTGATTGAAAATATTTGCACAGTTAAGTTTGATTACGATTTAAAAAATTTAGAAAAAAGAATTATTTCGGTTAATCCATTAACAGCGCTTGATCAAAATTTTGAATAAATGTAAGATGGAGCCTGCAAATAGCGATGAAAAATTAAAACAAAATTTGACATATTCGCAATATTAATGGATTTTATTTAATAAAAATCTTGCAATCTTTGCCAAAATATTTATGATAAAGTCATTGTTTTTTTATTTTGATATTTTTTAATTGAAATTTTAGGGGAGATTCCCGAGTGGCCAAAGGGGACGGACTGTAAATCCGTTGGTGTATGCCTTCATAGGTTCGAATCCTATTCTCCCCACCATTTATGGAATTGTGCGGGAATAGCTCAATTGGCTAGAGCGACAGCCTTCCAAGCTGTAGGTTGCGGGTTCGACCCCCGTTTCCCGCTCCAATAAAAAAAGATGCTGGCGTAGCTCAGTTGGTAGAGCAGCTGATTTGTAATCAGCAGGTCGCAGGTTCAAATCCCGTCGCCAGCTCCAGTTTTAATGAAAATAATGTAGAGTTTTATAGTTAGGGGTTGAATTTAGGACGGATTAATTCTTTGATATTTAGACATTAAAAATGGATTTTATAAAAAAGAGTTAAGTTGCCCTCGTAGCTCAGTTGGTAGAGCACTTCCTTGGTAAGGGAGAGGTCACCGGTTCAATCCCGGTCGCGGGCTCCAAAATTTGGTTACATAGAGAGTTAATTATGGCAAAAGCAAGAATAATCGTTCATTTAGAGTGTGAAAGTTGCAAACAAAGAAACTATAGTCTTAGAGTTTCTAAAAAAAGAGCATATGAAAAACTAAACCTTAAAAAGTTTTGTGAATTTTGTAGGCAACATAAAGCGCACAAAGAAATAAAATAATAGGCCAGTAGCTCATAATTGGTAGAGCGGCAGACTCCAAATCTGCGGGTTGGGGGTTCGAGTCCCTCCTGGCCTGCCAAATTTTTGGCAGTTAATTTGAGTATGTGGTTTTATTAAAAGTAGGATTGGCAATGAGTAGTGTATTAACATTTCTGAAAGAAGTTAGGGTAGAACTTAGTAAAATAACCTGGCCTACCAGAGAAGAATTAATTGGTTCAACAATTATTGTTTTGATTCTCGTCGCTTTTTTTGCTACCTTTTTAGGTGTGTCAGATTTAGGTTTTTCCTTGCTTATTAAAAAGCTTTTTAATGTTTGGTAATATTTAATTTTATTTAACTAAAGATGTGTGTGGCTAAATTATGAAACGTTGGTATGTTGTTCAAGTATATACTGGCTACGAAGATGTTGTTCGCGAAGAATTAAAAAAAAGAATTGTCGCTGATAAATTAACAGATTTATTCGGCGATATTTTAGTTCCAACAGGAGAGGCTGCACAGTTTTGGACAGGCGAAGAAGTCAAAAAAGAAAAAATCTTTCCAGGTTATGTTTTAATACAAATGGAAATGAGTCGGGAGGCTTACCGTTTGGTAATGTCAACCACGAGGGTGTATAAATTTCTGGGTGGGGAAAATCCTATTCCTTTAATGGAAGCGGAAGTAGAAAGAATTCATTCTCAAGTTAGTGGCAAGTTAAGCGTTACGCCTAAAAAATTACCATTTGCAGTTGGAAGCGAAATTAGCATTTCTAGTGGACCTTTTGCTGGTTTTGTGGGTACAATTGATAAAATTGACGAAGAACATGAAAAATTAACAGTAGGGGTTAGTATTTTTGGACGGCTTACTCCGGTTGAGTTGGGTTTTGATCAGGTTAAGTAAAAGATTTAATGTTTTTTTATTTTATTTTGTAGATGTTTTAAGGAATAATTAACAGGTGCAGATATGGCAAAAGTTGTAAAAGCTCAGGTCAAATTGCAATTAGGAGGGGGAGCTGCTACTCCAGCGCCACCAGTGGGTTCGGCCCTTGGTCAGCATGGTGTAAATATAATGGATTTTTGTAAGCAGTTTAATGCAATGACTGCAAGTCGTAAGGGTGAAACGGTTCCAGTTGTAATAACTATTTATGTAGATAGAACCTTCACTTTTATTACAAAAACTCCTCCAGTTTCGGAGTTGATTAGAAAAAAAATCAATCTTCTAAAAGGTTCCAAAAATCCAGGAAAAGATGTTGCAGGATCTATTTCTTGGAAAGAAATTGAGGAAGTTGCTAAATCTAAAATGGTAGATTTGAATGCCATTGATATAGAAGCGGCAAAAAAGATTGTAGCAGGAAGCGCTAGAAGTATGGGATTGAAAGTTACAGATTAACGATGGTTTATTGAGATTGGTTGAAATTATGAGTATTAGTGGGAAAAAACATCAAAAAGCTCTCGAGGTTGTTAAAGCAAAAAAACCTAATAACTTAAAAGAGGTTTTTGATTTAGTTGTTAAAACAGCTCATACTAAATTCGATGAATCAGTTGATGTAGATGTTGTTTTGGGTGTAGATGCCTCAAAAGGTGAACAGGGCGTAAGAGGTTCTGTTCTTTTGCCTCATGGCACAGGTAAAACAAAAAAAGTTTTAGTTTTTGCAAAAGGTGAATATGAGGAACAGGCTAAAGCAGCAGGAGCTGATTTTGTCGGTTTAGACGACATGGTTGAGAAAATTTTGGGCGGCTGGATGGATTTTGATGTTGCAATAGCAACTCCAGATGTTATGGGGGTTGTGGGAAAAGTTGCAAAACTATTGGGTCCTCGGGGTTTGCTACCAAATAAAAAAGATGGTACAGTATCTTTTGAGCTTGAATCTTTAATAAAAGATTTAAAGAATGGGCGGGTTTCTTATAGAAATGATAAGGGTGGAATTCTTCACGCTAATTTTGGGAAAGTTTCTTTTGGTGGTGAAAAACTAGAAGAAAATTTTTTATCTCTTATCAAATCTGTTGCTTCTAATAAACCAGTTACTTCAAAAGGTAAATTTATTAAAAAAATTACTGTATCGTCAACAATGGGAGTTGGAGTTTCAGTAGATCCAACTTGGCTTGGTTATTAAATTTGATTTTAATACTGCAATTGGCAGGGAGAAAGCAAAATGAATCGTCAACAAAAACAGGCAGCAGTTGGAGATTTTAAAGAAAAATTGCAGCACTCTAAAGCTGTTTTTATAGTTGATTATAAAGGATTAACGGTTTCTCAGTTGCAAGATTTGAGAAAAAAATTGAGAGCGACTAATAGTTCTTTTAAAATTACAAAAGCTCGCTTAATGAAAATTGCTTCTGAAGGCTGTGTAAATTCTGATGATTTTCGCAGTGATTTGAAGGGGCAAATAGGTTTAGTTTTTGCGCAGGAAGATGTTCCGCCGGTTGCGGGAAGCATTGTTAATTTTGCAAAAGACAATGAATCGTTAAGGGTAATAGCTGGAATTTTTGAAGATAAGTTTATTTCTAAACAAGAAATAAACTTTTTAGCAGCATTACCTGCAAAAGATGTTTTATATGCAAGATTAGCTGGTGTTTTAATTTCTCCAATGGCAAAACTTGCTTATGTTCTGAAAGCTGTTGCTGAGAAAAATGAAGCTAAAGAAAGCTGATTGAAATTTAGTTAAAACTAATGTTTTTGAGTTTATTAAATTTGTTTGATATTCAATTAATTCGTGCAGGAGGATTCGATGTCATCTAAGGTTAATCAAATATTTGATGATATTTGCAAACTATCTATGGTAGAAGTTTTTGATCTTGTAAAAAAGATCGAAGAAGAATTTAATGTATCCGCAGCGGCTCCGGCTGCAGCTGCTCAATCAGCAGCTCCAGTTGCAGCATCCGCAGATGCAGAAAAAGTAGAATTTAAAGTTATTTTAAAAGATGCCGGAGCTGAAAAAATTAAAGTAATTAAAGCTTTAAGAAGCGTTCTTTCAGCTTTAGGTCTTAAAGAGGCTAAAGATTTAGCAGAAGGCGCACCTTGCATTGTCAAGGAAGCTTCTCCTAAAGAAGAAGCTCATAAGCTTAAAGAAGCTTTAGAAGCTGCCGGTGCAAAAGTAGAATTATCTTAAAATTCAAAAATACCCAAAGTAACATAAAAAGGACTTTGGGTATTTGTTTTGTTTAGTTTTCAGAGTTGTGGTAGGGGTTTTCTTGTTGGATTAGGAGCTTTTGAATGTCTCATTTTCGAAGAGGTAAAGGCGTTCTTAGAAGGTCTTTTGGAAAAATAAAAGATGTTGTTTCTTTGCCGAACTTAATAGAAGTTCAATCAAAATCATTTAATGATTTTGTGCAGTTAGATTTTTTGCCATCAGAAAGGAAGTCTGTTGGGCTTGAAAAGATATTAAAAGATATTTTTCCAATAGAACACGAGGATTCTATTTCTTTAGAATATGTAAGTTATGAACTAGGTGATTGGGCCTGTTCTTGTGGTCAATTGACTGGGCTTGCAAATCGATATCATTGGAGTTGCTCGAATTGTAAAAAAAGTGGTTATGATAGATTAAACTCTTTAAATGAGTGTCCTAATTGTAAAGAAAAAACAGCAAATTATGTTCCTTGTAAAAAATGTTTATCAAGAGTTTCTGTTGCTTTATCTACAACTGCTGATGAATGTCGATATAGCGGTAAAACTTATTCATTGCCTTTAAAAATAAAAGTACAGCTTGTTTCTTGGGATAAAGATCCTAAAACAGAAAAGAAAATTGTTAAAGATATTAAAGAGCAAGAAGTTTTCTTTGGCGATTTGCCAATGATGGTTGATATTTACGAAGGTGATCACAAAAGGCTTTATTTGGGAAGTTGCGGAACCTTTTTAATAAATGGTGTTGATAGAGTAATAGTTAGCCAAATTCATAGATCTCCCGGAGTTGTTTTTGTTTTAAGCAAAAAATCAAAAGATTTCCGAGGCAATCCTTATCATATGGCAAGAATTATTCCCGCAAGAGGTTCTTGGCTTGATTTCGAATTTGATCACAATGATATTCTTTACGTAAAAATCGATAAAAAAAGAAAAATATTAGTTACAACATTTTTACAGGCTTTGGGAGTTGAAAGAAACGACATTCTTCCTTTATTCTATTCTTTTGAAAACCTATACGTTGAAAATGGCGAGTTTTTGAAAAAGGTTGATAGCACCATTGTTGGACAAAGATTAGAAGCGGGAGTTTTACCAAAAAATGTTGAAAAAGACTTTATTATTGGTAAAAGAATTTCTACTGAAGATTTGAAAAAACTTCAAAAACATAAAATTCAATCATTCTCTATTCGTAAATCAAGTTTGCTAAATCGTGTTGTTGGAGAAGATATAGTTAATCCTAACACCGGTGAAGTAATAGTTGAACAGGGGAGAGCTTTAACGGAGGAATTGTTAACGGAATTGGCTTTTCATGATGGTTTAAGCATAAAAGTTATTCAATCTTCTGGTTACGTTTTCCAACCAACGATAGCTACAACACTTGCGGAAGACGATATTTTTAGTAAAGAAGATTCCGTCAAAGAAATTTACTACAAGCTTCGTCCTGGCGATTCTGCCGAACCTGCTGTCATGGAAGAATATATAAAGAATTTATTTTTCAATGCAAGATTTTATGATTTAAGTAAGCTTGGACGAATTAGAACTAATCGAAAATTAGGTCTTTCTGTAGACGAAAATATTTCAACTTTGACAATGGAAGATGTCATTGCCACTCTTAGATATCTTGTTAATTTGAAAGAGCGTGGCGAGGGCGACCTGGATGATATTGATCATCTTGGTAATCGTTGTGTCAGACTTGTTGGTGAATTGCTTCAAAGTCAGATGTATATTGGTTATGCTCGAATTGAAAAAATTGTTAAGGAAAGATTTAGATTACAAGAACATAATGCAGTATTAATGCCTTATGATTTTTTAAATGTAAAGCCTTTAGCAGCTGTTTTAAAAGAGTTCTTTGGTACAGGTCAGCTTTCACAGTTTATGGATCAAACAAATCCTCTTTCTGAGATTGCTCATAAGCGACGATTGTCTGCTTTCGGTCCTGGTGGTATTACAAGAGAGCGTGCAACATTTGAAGTTCGAGACGTTCATACTTCTCACTATGGTAGAATTTGTCCTATAGAAACTCCAGAAGGTCAAAATATTGGTCTTATTTCTTCTCTTGCTACTTATGCTCGAGTCAATGAGTTAGGTTTCATCGAAACAACTTATAGACCTGTTGAAAATAAAGAGGTAAAAGAAGAAGTCATTTATATGGATGCATTTAATGAGCAAGATGAAATT
The DNA here is from genome assembly GCA_003511165.1 of Candidatus Dependentiae bacterium. Lineage (NCBI taxonomy): Bacteria > Candidatus Babelota bacterium. The sequence goes on along the minus strand of DOJW01000008.1, from coordinate 84,219 downwards.
ATTGCTCAAGCAACCGTAAAAACTGATAAAAAAGGCCATATGCTGGAAGACAAAGTTCTTGCTAGAAAAAATGGTAATATTATCGAAGTTGACTCTTCACAAGTAAGTTATGTTGACGCATCTCCAAAACAGCTAGTTTCTGTACCTACATCACTTATTCCATTTTTGGAACACGATGATGCTAACCGAGCTCTTATGGGTTCTAATATGCAACGTCAAGCTGTTCCTTTGATTAAATGCCAGCCTCCTATTGTTGGAACTGGAATGGAACGCGAGTTGGGAGCTCTTGAAGGTGCTGTTATAACAACTAGACATCCTGGAATTGTAAAATATGTAACAGCGGATACGATAATAATTACTCGAGATAAAGAGTCTTATAATCCAGATGAATGGTTCTCGAATCCTCTAGATGTTTATTCCTTAAAAAAATATGCAAGATCTAATCACTGTACTTGGATACATCAAACTCCTATAGTAAAAGTTGGTGACATTGTTAAAAAAGGCGATGTTTTAACTAATGGTGCAGCTGTAGCTAACGGTGAACTTGCTTTAGGTTCAAATGTTTTAGTTGCGTTTATGCCATGGCAAGGTTACAACTTTGAAGATGCTATTGTTTTGAGTAAAAGATTAGTTTCTGAGGATGTTTTTTCATCTGTTCACGTAGAAGAATTTACAGTTGAAGCTAGAGATACCAAGCTTGGACCTGAAGAAATTACTTGCGATATTCCAAATGTTAGCGAAAAAGCTCTTGAATCACTTGATGAAGATGGAATCGTAAAAATAGGTACAAGAGTAAAGCCAGGAGGAATTTTAGTTGGAAAAGTTACTTTAAAAGGTGATATTCAATATTCCCCAGAAGAAAAGCTTCTTAGAGCAATATTTGGTGAAAAATCTAGAGAGGTAAGAGATACTTCTCTAAGAGTTCCACCTGGAATAGAAGGTACAGTTATAAATGTAAAAGTATTTTCTAGAAGTGGTGCCAGAAAAGATAAAAGATATAAAAGAATTGTTGAACTAGAAACTGAAAAAGTAGAGAAAATATTCGCACAACATATTTCAGTTTTGAGCGAAGAAGCTAAAAACAAGATTATATCGATGCTTGATGGTAAAAAATCTAATAAAAAACTTGAAAAATATGCAACAAGTGGTTCTTTCGATAAGAAAAAATTGTCGTCATTAACATTAGACGAATTGTTTGCTTTAGAAATTTCTGATGAAAAAGTTTTGTCAGTAATTAAAGATCTAAAAGAGATTATAAAAAACCAAACATTAGTTTTGATGTCTCAAAAAGAATTGCAAATTAGCAGATTAAAAAAGGGAGACGATCTTCCTTCCGGTGTTATTAAGATGATTCGTGTTTATATTGCTATGAGACGTCCTGTTTCTGTTGGCGATAAAATGGCAGGAAGACACGGAAACAAGGGAGTTGTTTCTCGAATCGTTGATATTGAAGATATGCCTTACATGGAAGATGGTACCCCTGTTGATATAGTTTTAAATCCATTGGGTGTTCCTAGTCGTATGAATATTGGTCAGATATTAGAAACTATTCTAGGTATGGCAGGAAAAGTTTTAGGAAAAAAATTATCTTCAATGATCGAAGAAAAATCATACGAAGAAGTAAAATCATATGTTGCTAATTGGTATGGAGAAAATCTGATCAAAGATATTGAAAAAAAATATGGTAAAGAGTCCATATATGATATAGCAAGAGAATCAGCTCAGCTTGGAATGGCGGTAACAACGCCTATTTTTGATGGAGCTGATTTCAACAAAGATATTCAACCTTTGCTTAAAGAGGCAAATCTTTCAGATCAAGGTATTTGTACATTGTATGATGGAAGAACGGGAGATGCTTTTGATCAGCCAGTAACAGTTGGTTTTATTTATATGATGAAACTTAATCACTTAGCTGATGACAAATTGCATGCACGATCCGTTGGACCTTATTCCTTGATTACTCAGCAGCCTTTAGGAGGTAAAGCTCAATTCGGAGGTCAAAGGCTCGGAGAAATGGAAGTTTGGGCATTGTTTGGTTATGGTGCAGCTTATACATTGCAAGAAATGTTGACTGTAAAATCTGATGATGTAAATGGACGTGTTAAAGTTTATGAATCTATTGTTCGTGGTGAAGATATTCCTGAACCAGGAATTCCAGAGTCATTTAATGTTCTTGTAAAAGAACTACAGAGTTTGGCATTGCAGGTAGATTTATTTAAGGCAAGCAAGGAGCAAATAGGTGAATAATAAAATACTTGAAAGGTTTAAAGAGTATATTAATGTTTCACAGTTTAATGCTGTAAAAATCAGTTTGGCTTCTCCTGAAAAAGTACGTTCATTATCTTATGGAGAAGTTAAAAAGATTGAAACTATTAACTATAGAACATTAAAACCAGAAAAAGACGGTTTATTTTGTGCTCGAATTTTTGGACCAGTAAAAGATTGGGAATGTAACTGCGGTAAATACAAGAGAATGAAGCATCGCGGAATCACATGTGAAAAGTGTGGTGTAGAGGTTATTCAAGCTAAGGTTCGAAGAGAAAGAATGGGGCATATTAATTTAGTGTCTCCTGTTTGTCATATTTGGTATTTAAAAGGTATTCCTAGCTATTTAAGCTTGATCACTGGAATGACTGTTAAAGATCTTGAAAGAGTTATCTATTTTGATAGTTTTCTTGTTATTCATCAGGGAACATCTCCTTATAATCGTGCATCTGTAATTTCGGTTACAGAATATGAAGATTATATAAAAGCTCATTCAGAAGATATTATTTTCAAAGCTGAAATGGGTGGAGAAGCTCTTAGACTCCTTCTTTCAATGATGGATTTGAATTTTGAAATCAGAAAAATTGAAGAAGATTTTACCACAACAACTTCTGCAGCTATAAAAAGTAGACTTTCAAGAAGACTTAAAGTTTTATTAGGTTTAAAACAATCAAATTTGAGACCAGAATGGATGGTTCTTGAGGTTTTACCTGTAATTCCACCAGATTTAAGACCATTGGTTCCTCTTGAAGGAGGTCGATTTGCTAGTTCGGATTTAAATGATTTGTATAGAAGAGTTTTAAATCGAAACATTCGTTTAAAAAGATTAATTGAGCTTGAAGCTCCAGATATTATTATCAAAAATGAAAAAAGAATGCTTCAAGAATCCGTTGATGCATTAATTGATAATGGAAGAAGAGGTCAACCTGTTAGAGGTTCAAACCGTCGTCCATTAAAATCTTTGAGTGAGATGCTTAGAGGTAAACAAGGACGCTTCCGTCAAAACTTGCTCGGTAAACGTGTTGACTATTCAGGTCGATCTGTAATTGTTGTTGACCCTGAGCTTGAAATGCATATGTGCGGACTTCCTAAGATTATGGCTTTGGAGCTTTTCAAACCTTATGTTTATGTAGAACTTCAAAGAAGAGAAGTTGCAGCAAATTTAAGAGTTGCAAAAAAGATGGTAGAAGAATTAGCTCCAGGCGTTTGGGATGCTTTAGAAACTGTTGTTGAAGGTAGACCGGTATTATTAAACCGTGCTCCAACTTTGCACCGTCTTGGTATTCAAGCTTTTTATCCAATTCTTGTTGAAGGAAAAGCTATAAGAATACATCCTCTTGTCTGTCCAGCATTTAACGCTGACTTTGACGGAGATCAGATGGCTGTTCACGTTCTTTTGAGTAAGAAAGCTCAAAAGGAAGCGGAAGTATTGATGCTTTCTACTAAAAATATTGTTTCCCCAGCGCACGGTCGTCCACTTGCAGTTCCTAGTCAGGATATGGTTCTTGGTTTGTATTATATGACTAAGGGTCGTAAAAATATGCAAGGAGAGGGAACGGTTTTCTCCGATATTAAAGAAGTTGTTAATGCTTATCAGAATGGTGTAATTTCCGTACAAACTTTTATAAAATTACGCTTAAAAACTGGAAAAATTGTTAATACCACGGTAGGAAGAGTATTGCTTTTCGAAGCGCTTCCCGATGTGTGTGAATTTGAGTGGATTAACAAAGTTATGAAAAAAAGAGACTTGGTTAAACTTGTTGGAAAAATTCATAAATTGGTTGGTCCTGATATCACAGCTAAAGTATTAGATAAAATAAAAAATATGGGATTTTCTTACGCTACAAAAGCAGGAATATCTCTTAAGATTGATGACTTGTTTGTTCCTGAGAGCAAAGCTAAAATTGTTAAAGCTGGACGAACAGAAGTTGATAAAATTGAAAAATTATATCGAGATGGAGCCATCACAAATGGTGAGCGATATAATAAAATTGTTCAGGTTTGGGCTAAGTCAACAGAAGAAATTTCAAACGACATGATCATTGGGCTTGAAAATCAAGATAAAATTGCCGTAGAAAATAAAAATAAAGAAAATGTGCCGTTTAATCCTGTGTTTTTGATGGTAGATTCTGGCGCGAGAGGTTCGAGACAACAAATTCGACAGCTTGCAGGAATGAGAGGATTGATGGCGAAACCTTCTGGCGAAATTATGGAAACGCCAGTTCTTGCAAACTTTAAAGAAGGTTTGAATGTTTTTGAATATTTCATTTCTACTCACGGAGCAAGAAAAGGTTTGGCTGATACAGCTCTTAAAACTGCCGATTCTGGATACTTGTCTAGAAGACTTGTCGACGTTTCTCAAGAAGTTATTGTTACAACTTTGGATTGCGGAACTTTGGGAAATATTAAAGTTACAGATTTGAAAGTTGGAGGCGAAGTAATTGCTCCTCTTGCAGATAGAGTTTATGGAAGAGTTGCTGCAGAAGATATTCGCGATGCATTCTCTGGAAAATTGATTTTACCGCAAGGAGAATTGATTACAGATGAAGTCGTTGCAAGAATAAAAGATGCAGAAGTTATAGAAATAGCAGTTAGATCTGTTTTAACTTGTCAGTCTAAACGTGGTATTTGTGCAAAGTGTTATGGAGTTGATCTTTCAAAATACAAATTGGTTGATATAGGAATGGCTGTTGGAGTTATAGCGGCGCAATCAATAGGAGAACCAGGAACACAGCTTACGATGAGAACTTTCCACATCGGAGGAGTTGCTAGCGGACTTGTTGAAAAAAACTTTCATTTAGCAAATTTCGAAGGCGTACTTGAATATCAAGGTGTTAATGTTATTAAAAATAGAGAAGGTCAGCTCATTGTGATGAACAGAAGAGCGAAAATTGCAATCTTATCCGAAGATGGAAGAGAGCTTGATGTTCTAAAGTTAAATAATGGTTCGATACTTCTTGTTGAAGATGGTCAAAAAGTAAAAGTTGGTCAAAAATTAGCTCAATGGGATTTAAACCAAAAAGTAATTATGGCTGAGCGAGCTGGAACTATTCAGTTTGTTGATTTGATTGAAAATATTACCTATCAAGAGCTTTTCGACGAAGCTATTCGTCAAACTAGAAAAATTGTTTTGGAACGAAAAGAAGAGAAACGACAACCTTATATTGCGATTGTTAACGAAAATACAGAAGATGAGGATATGCGATATTATCTTCCAACAGGAGCTCACTTGTTCGTTAACGAGGGTGATGTTGTTCTTCCGGGCGATATTTTGGCAAAGATTCCAAGAAAAGAACAAAAAACAAAAGATATTGTTGGTGGCTTGACAAGAATTGCAGAGTTGTTTGAAGCTCGTGTACCAAAAGATGCCGCTGTGATAAGTGAATTCGATGGTAAAGTGCAATTTGGTGGTTTGCATCGTGGTCAAAGAAGAGTTACTATAACCGGAGCAGATGGCGAAGTTTTCGAATACAATATTCCTAGAAGTAAGTATTTATCTGTAGAAGATGGTGAAATGGTTCGTGCGGGTGATAATCTTACTATGGGTGTTGTAAACGCACACGATATTTTGAGAATTTTAGGACCAGATGACCTTCAAAAGTATTTGGTACAGGAAATTCAGGAAATATATTTGCTTCAGGGTGTTTCTATCGATGATAAACATATAGAGCTAATAGTTCGACAAATGCTTAGCAAGGTGAAGGTTGTAGAACCTGGTGATACGAACTTTGTCATTGGAGACAGAGTAAGTAAAACACATTTACAAGAGATAAATGCACTTCTTGTTAGCGAAGGTAAGAGACCAGCTGTTGCAAAACCAATTTTAATGGGAATTACAAAAGCATCTCTTTGTACAGAAAGCTTTATATCGGCAGCATCATTCCAAGAAACAACAAGAGTTTTATCAGAGGCTGCGATTAAAGGTCAAGTAGATCATCTTTACGGCTTAAAAGAAAATGTTATCATTGGTAAATTGATCCCGGCTGGAACTGGAATTACCTCATTTAAATTAAAGTATTTAGGTGAAGATGTTTCAGAGTATGAAAAAAAGGCTAGGGAAGAAGAGAATTTAGAGAAAAAACTGGACGAAGTTTCTTTGGACTAGTAATTTGTTAAAAATTGCGTAGGCGCGTAGCTCAGTGGTAGAGCATTGCTTTGACGTAGCAAGGGTCAGCGGTTCAATCCCGCTCGCGCCTACCAAAGTTCCTTAAAATTTCGTTTTTTATCAGCAATTGTTTATTGAGGTTTTTAGCATGTTATCAAAAGAACGTAAATCAGAAATAATAAGTAAATTTGCAAAATCCGGAAAAGATACCGGTTCTGTAGAGATTCAAATAGCTGTTATTACAGAAAGAATTAATGAAATATCCGCACACTTGAATAAATTTCCAAAAGATGTTCATTCAAGAATGGGATTAGTTAAATTAGTTGGAAAAAGACGCCGATTAAACATATATCTTGAAAAAAACGATAAAATGTCGTTTGATAAGGTTAAAGAATTATTAAAGTAATAATTAGTATAAATAGGGGTCTTTGGAGGTTTTAGGATATTAATAGATAGATTATGAATAAATATAAAAAATATAGATTAGACCGATTAGGGTTAGAAGTAGAACTTGGTAAGTACGCTAAGCAAGCTGATGGCGCTGCATGGGTTAAACATGGAAATAACATTGTTTTAACTACAGCCGTAGTTTCAAAAGAACAAAAAGATTTTGTCGGATTTTTTCCTTTGACTGTTGAATATAGAGAGAGAACTTCTGCAGTCGGAAAATTTCCTGGTGGATTTATCAAAAGAGAGGGTAGGCTAGCTGATCGTGATGTTTTAAGTTCAAGATTAATTGATAGATCTATCCGTCCTTTATTTCCAGAAACTTACTATGGTGATGTTCAGGTAATTTCTACCGTATTTTCATCGGATGGAAAGCATCCCGTTGATATTTTGGGTTTACTTGCAGCTTCTATAGCTTTAGTAACTTCAAGAATTCCATTTTTAGAACCTGTTGGAGCTGTTCGCGTTGGAAGAATAAACGGCGAATGGAAAACTAACATAAGTTATGAAGAGTCTTTGATTTCGGATGTAAGTTTGACAGTTGCAGGTATAAAAGACGCCATAATGATGGTTGAAGGAGACTGTAAAAATATAACAGAATCAGAATTAATTGAAGCTTTGACCTTTGCACATGAAGAGATAAAGCTACAAGTAGAATGGCAACTTGAGATACAAAAAGATTTTCCAGTTGAAAAATATGAGATTGTAGGAAAAGAAAAATATTCTTCTTTAAAAGAAAAAATAAAAGCAATTTTGCCTCACGAAAAAGTTCAAACGCTGTTCGGTAAATCAAAAGATGATATTTCAGATGCAATGGATAACTTGAAAAAGTTTGTAATAGAAAACTTTGCAGCAGAAATAGAATCTGGAACTATAACAAAGCAAGATGTTCTTTTTTCTTTAGATTTAGTATTTAAAAATTTACTTCCTGATGTTATTGCAAAAAAAGGTTCACGTTTTGATGGAAGAAATTTCGATCAAATTCGTCCTCTTTTAATTGAAGCAGGTATTTTACCATGTGTGCACGGATCTGCACTGTTTCAAAGAGGTGAAACTCAAGCTTTAGTTTCTGTGACTCTTGGTACAGCGCAAGATGCGCAAAAAGAAGAGCAGATGTTCGGCGGAGTTATAGATAAAACATTTATGCTTCATTATAATTTCCCTCCTTATTCTACTGGTGAAGTTAAGCCAATGCGTGGTTTGAGTCGAAGAGATATAGGACATGGACATTTAGCTGAAAGTTCATTTTATAATGTTCTTCCAGATAAAGAAGCTTTTCCATATACGATTAGATCTATTTCGGATGTTTTAGAATCTAACGGTTCATCTTCTATGGCAACCGTTTGTGGAACGACTTTAGCATTGATGGATGCGGGTGTTCCAATAAAAGATTTAGTTAGCGGAGTCGCTATGGGTCTTATTAAAGATTCTAGCGGAAAATTGCACGTTTTAACTGATATTTTGGGAATGGAAGATGCATTTGGATTGATGGATTTCAAGATAACTGGAACAGAAGCTGGAATCATGGCAGTTCAAATGGATATAAAAGAAAAATTAGGACTATCAAGAGAAGTTCTTGCTAACGCTTTAGAACAAGCAAGAGTTGGTAGATTGTTTCTTTTATCTCAGATGAAAAAAGTTTTATCAGCACCTAGACCTGAGATTTCTAAGAATGCTCCTAGAATATTGGCATATAAAGTCCCAGTAGACAAAATTGGTGCGATCATCGGACCTTCTGGTAAAAATATTAAAGAAATTATTGCAACTACCGGTGTTGAAATGGATATCGATGATGATGGGTCTGTAAGAATTTATTCTAAAGATTCAAAATCAGCAGAAGAAGCTTTAGCTTACGTAAAAGGCATTATTGGAGAAGTTGAAATTGGTGCTGTTTACAAAGGGAAAATTAAGAAATATATCGAATTTGGAATTATAGTAGATATTTTCCCTGGTAAAGGCGGCTTGATCCACGTTTCTTCAATTGCTAAAAATTTGCAAAAAGATTTGGATAAGCGATATACAATCGATTCTTCAATTGATGTAAAAGTTATAGCTTTTGATAGAGATACCGGAAGAATAAGATTAGTTGCTCCGGAGCTTCAAGATGGAGCTTCAGGTGATAATAAACATAAAGATCAAAAATAAATTCGCAATTAAATGAATCTAAGAAATTATTGCTTTTTGATTTTAATACTCTTTTGTTTTTGTGGATGTACGAAGCAAAAACAAAAGAGTATTTCTATTTCTACTTTTCCAATTTACTTAGAAATGCCCCAAAATATTACAGTTTTTGAAAATATCGGACCAACTCTTTACGAATCTCTTTATCACCAATTTCAAAGATCGGGATATTCTATAGTTGAGAAAAGAAGGGATGCTTTTTGTTTAAAGACAAAAATTGATAGCTTTAATGACAGTAGCGCGAGATTCATATCGCTTGATGTGGTTCCTTATCTTTTTAGAGTAGAGATTGTAATAAAATGTGAGCTATTTGATAAAAATGAAAAGTTAATCGCCAAAAAAGAATTTAAATTTTCAAAATGGTTTTCACGTCCAAAAGATGCCATCTTAGATCCAAAGTTCTTAAAATATCAATATACAGAACTATTAAATCGAGCAGTTATAAAGATTGATCAATATTTTAAAAAATATCTGTTAAAAGATTTTCAAAAATCATGAACCTTAAACAATTTCTTGATGGTTGTAAAAGCAAAAACTTTTTTGAAGAAAAAAATGTAGTTTGTTTTTGCGGTGATACATATCCATTAATTTTTATAAACGAATTATTGAATTTTCTGCATAAGAAAAATTATTTAGCGATTAAGCCTCAATTTATTGATTTGACTGCTGTGAATTTAAATTCAATTTTATACCAAAGCTTTTTGGGACAATCGAACATTTATTTTTTTGGTGATTTTTTTGAAAACTTAGGTAAAAAAAGTAAAGAAACTTTGGATGTGTTAAGTTCTTATAGTGGTCCACATTTGATTTTTACATTTGTTTCAAATGATAAAGTTATTAAAGATAAAATTGAAAATAAAAAATTTTTGTTTGTAGAGCTGGAAGAAATAGATCTTAATTCATTCAATGAATTAATTGGATTTTTTGATAAAAAATATCCTGCATTAAAAAATGAACATATCAAAAAAATATTTGATAAATTAAGAAAAATTTCTTTAGAAGAAGCGATAACTCTATTGAATTATTTGGACTTAATTAATGTCAATTTATTTGATGAGTTTTCCAAAAATATACATCTTTACTTTAGTACTGATAAATCGCTATTTACCCTAGCGGACCTTTTTTTTGCACGAGATCCTAAATTTTTTAATTTGTGGGATGATATTTATGAAGATTACCCTGATGTTTTTTGGATAATTTATTGGTCAGAGCAGATTTGGAAAGCGTCATTTGCTGTGATGTTTTTATCACAGAATCGAATTCAAGAAGCTAGAAAAATTAGTTTTAGGCTTCCTTTTGCTTTTATCAATAAATATTGGAAAAATTATTCTCAAAAAGAGCTTTCAAATACTTATGATTTTCTTTATAAAGCAGATTTTGCTCTAAAGACAGGAAGTTCGTTCTGTGCGCTAGATCTTTTTATTTCAAATCATTTTTTAAAAAAATTTATTTAAATTTTAACCTTTAATAACCACGCAAGGTTTAAGTTTTGCAACTTTATTTGCGATGCCAGCGTTATGAACGGTATTAATTACATCATCAATATCTTTGTATGCTAAAGGTGCTTCTTCTGCTAAGTCGGAAATAGAACCAGCTTGAATAAAAATTCCGCGCTCTTGTAACTCGTCCCTAAGATTTTTCCCGATGATTTCTTTTTTTGCGGCGGTACGTGACATTTTTCTGCCTGCTCCATGACAGGTTGAGCCAAAAGATTGTTCCATAGATCCTTTATTACCAGCTAAAACATAAGACGCTGTTCCCATGCTGCCAGGAATGATTACCGGTTGTCCGATTGATGCAAATTCTTTTGGAATTTCAGGGTGATTTGCAGGGAATGCTCTTGTTGCTCCTTTTCTATGTACAATAACGTCCTGTTCTTTGCCTTTAATTAAATGTTTTTCTATTTTTGCTATGTTATGCGCGACATCATAAAGTAAGTTTAATTCGCCATTAGTGGATCCAAATTCTCTATGCCAAGCGTTGCGAATTTCCCAGGTTATCATTTGCCTGTTTGCCCATGCAAAATTTGCAGCTGCTGCCATCGCATTAAAATATTCTTGGCCTTCTGGGGAAGAAAAAGGAACGCATGCAAGTTCTCTATCAGGGAGAGTTATTCCATGTTTGGGCATAGCTTGTACCATTTTGCGAATGCTGTCTGTTGCTGTTTGATGACCTAATCCGCGAGAGCCTGTGTGAATTAAAACTACTAATTGATTTTTATAAAGACCAAATGTTTTTGCAGCGTTTTCATCATAAATTTCTTCTACATAATCAACTTCTACAAAATGGTTTCCGGCGCCTAGTGTGCCAAGTTGATCGAAACCTCTTTTTTTTGCTTGCTGTGAAATTGCAGAAGCATCCGCATTTGTTAATCTTCCAAATGATTCTATGCGCTGTAAATCTTGTGACGTAGCATAATTATTTTTTAACATCCAATGAGCGCCTTGTACTAAAACATTATCAAGGTCGCTAATTTCTAGTTTTAGTTGTCCGCCTCTTCCTACTCCAGATGGAACCTGGTGATAAATTTCTCTTGCTAGACTTGCAAAATGAGATTTTGCATCATCAAATGTTAATTGTGACAAAAGAAGTCTTACGCCACAGTTGACATCATAACCAATTCCTCCTGGTGATATTACACCATTTGGAAGCTTCATAGCCGCAACTCCACCAATTGGAAAACCGTATCCTTCGTGAATGTCTGGCATTGCCAAAACTTTTTCCAAAACTCCGGGAAGTGTTGAGACATTTATTAATTGTTCAACAGAGCGATCTTTTAAAATATCATCTAGCATTTTTTCACTAGCATAAAATCTTGCTGGAACTTTCATATCAGGTCTAAAAGTAGTAGGTATTTCCCATAAAAAGTCTGAAAGTTTTATTAAATCTGATTTTGAGATCATTAAGAATTCCTTTTTTAAATATCAAAAATTATTGTGACATTTAGTAGTCCATTTTTGTCTTTTATTATTTGAGCTTCATGATAAGTTACGGCTTTTATATCTTGATCAAAAAAATTGGTTTTAAATCCATAAATTGTTGCTTCAAGGCGAGTTTCAGCTAAAAATAGAAAATCAATTTTGCTAAAAATAGCTGTATTTATCTGCATTAGTGTTAAAATTTCATTTAAAAAATCTATTAAAAGTGAAGTCGAATCAATAGATGAAATTTCAATATTTTGCTTTATAGAGAAGTCTTTTTCTTTTAAAATTTGAAAATCTTTTTTGATAAAATTATTCATTCCTTCAATGGCCACTAAAAATAGTTCTTGAAGTGTATCAGCCTGAAGTACCAACCTTACATCGGCCGTATGTTCTTTTAGATAGTAAGATTTCATTGATTTTCCTTTATGTTTTTATAGCATATTATACAAAACTAGATGTAATTTATATGAAATTGCTAAACTTTCATTTAAGTGAAAATAGAAAAGGTTAATTCGAATTTCTTTTTGAATTTATGGGTGGGGAAATGGGTGTTGTTAAATACAGGTATAATCAGCAAAGTCAAAAACTTGCTAATTATTTAAAGGTGGGTTATAAAGGTTTTAAGACAAAAATATTTGTTAACAATCCAAAGAAAATAAGATGCTGAACAAAGAAAATTCTTCTTCTGATGATAGCTCAAATTTAAGTATTCTATTCCTAAATTTTTTCTGTAAAAAATTGCCATAAGTTAAATTAATTTTATATGGGGTAAAAAATTTTATGATTTGTTCTCCGTTAAATTTGCTAATTTTTGAAATCAAATTTTTTATTTTTGAAAATAAAACAAGAGGGGTTTATGAAAATTGCGCATACTGAAATAAAGGAAATCGTTAAATCCGTAGGCCTTGTATTTGGAGATATTGGAACTAGTCCAATTTATACACTCACAACGCTTTTTTCTTTTGCTTTTTTGGCACCAACCCCACAAAACGTTATAGGTATAATATCTTTAATTTTATGGACCTTAATTTTACTTGTAACAGTAAAATATACTTGGCTTGTAATGAGTTTAAGTAAAAAGGCAGAGGGTGGGACTATTGTTTTAAAGGAGATTTTGTCCCCGCTTTTGCATTCGAAGAAAAAAATTATTTTTGTTACGATTTTGACATTTGTAGGTATTTCTCTTCTTATCGGAGATGGAGTTATTACCCCTGCAGTTACGATTTTAGGTGCAGTAGAAGGTCTTTTGTATATTCCAGGTTTGGAGATTTTGTCTGTTAATGCTTTAGCAACAATAGCGGCGATTGCGGCTTTATGTTTATTTTTATTTCAAAAGCGAGGTGCAGATAAAATTGCAATAGCATTTGGTCCTATAATGATAGTTTGGTTTTTGGCACTTTCATTTTTTGGTTTAGTTTATATTTTAAAGTATCCGGCGATTTTAGCCGCATTTAACCCATACTATGGAATTAAATTTATTTTAACTCATAAGTTATTTGGATTTTTTATGCTTTCGTTTGTTATTTTATGCGCAACTGGAGCGGAGGCTCTTTATGCGGATATGGGGCATTTAGGAAGAGCGCCTATAGTAAAAGCATGGTATTTTGTATTTTTTGCCTTGGCTTTAAATTATTTAGGTCAGGGCGTTTTTATTTTACAAAATCCGATTTTCAAGAATTCGTTGTTTGGGATGGTATTTGAATATTCACCCTTTTTATATATTCCATTTTTGATTTTGAGTTTTTTTGCTGCGATTATAGCGTCTCAGGCTATAATAAGTGGAGTTTTTTCAATAATGTATCAAGGGATTACAACAAGGATAATGCCTATTTTTAAAGTGGATTATACCTCTTCGCGGCTTAGATCTCAGATTTATATAGGATTTGCAAATTGGTTTTTATTATTGTCTGTTTTGTTTATTATTTTCTTTTTTAAAGAATCTACAAAATTGACAGCAGCTTATGGCTTTGCTGTTTCCGGTACAATGTTTCTTACCGGAATAATGGCTACATGGGTTTTTTATCTTAGAAAAAATTATTTTAAGGCATTTATATCATTTATGATTTTATGTCTTGATTTTTTGTTTTTACTTGCTACTTTGTCAAAGGTTCCACAAGGCGCTTATATATCAATTGCGATATCTTGTTTTCCTTTATTTTTGATTTTGATTTATACGTTAGGTCAGCGAAAGATTCGTAAGACTTTAAAGCCTATAGCGTTAAATATATTTGTTGATAGTTTTGAAGAAGTTTATGGAAAGGTGCGAAAAATTAAAGGGACAGCCTTATTTTTCTCTAGGGAAATTAATAAAATTCCACCTTATATAACCAAGACAATGCTTATGGATCATATAATTTATGAAGAAAACATTGTAGTTTCGATTTTAGTTTTAGATGAACCGTTTGGGTTGACTGGTTATTTTGAAAAAAATATTTGTGAAGGTTTAAAAGCTTTTAGAATAAAAGCTGGATATATGGAAGTTTTAAATGTTGAAGCCATTTTGAAAAAATTTGATGTAGATGAAAAAGTTATTTTCTATGGAATAGAAGATATTGTTTCAAGAAATATTTTTTGGAGGTTGTTTTCTTTGATCAAGAAAGTTACGCCTTCTTATATTCATCTTTGCAAGCTTCCGGCTGAAAAACTCCATGGCGTTGTTAATCAGATAGAGTTGTAGTTATTTAAGTAAAAATCGATATTCTTTTTGTGCCCATTCTTTTGCATATTCTACGCCGATTCGAGGTGTTGCAATTATTTCATTTTGTGAAATTTGTATTTCATTATCTTCAAACCATAAATTCGATGTTTTATTTGCGATTAATCCATTAAACGATTTATCAATTTTTAATTGTTTGGTTAAACGTCCAGGTCCTTTTATATTTTTCACACCTCTGATTAAAATGGCAGCAGGGTAATCTTTGGGTCCTGTTACTATGTTTAGCATTTGATACATTCCATAAATTAAATAAACGTAAAAATATCCTGCCGGGCCAAACATGACTTCATTTCTTTTAGTTTTTCCAAATCTACCATGGCTTGCAAGGTCGAGAGGTCCATCATACGCTTCGACCTCGGTTATCATTAAAGAAATAGTTTGATTTTCTATTTTTCGAACAAGTAATTTCCCAAGAAGTTTTGGCGCAACTTCTAAAACTGGTTTATCAAAAAAATCTTGGTTTAAAATGTTCATGTAAAAATGACCCTATAAATTAAGTTTAATATGATTAAAAACAGTATAAAAATAAGTATTAAAGGTATTTTTTACAAGAAAAAATTTTTGCTGTAATTTGGGTAAATATTTTATTTAGGAGCTTTGGTGTTTAAACGTATTATTTTAATAATTTTTTGTATTTTTGTTGTGAATATAGCTAGCTTAAATGGACTAGGGGAAGATAAAGATTCTTTTTTTGAATCTTGCTATGAGCAAGAAGCTAAAGTAGAAAAAGCCAAAAATAAATCTACTGAATTAATGCGCATTTTTATACAAAAAATGTTTGCCGATGAAAATGTTAAAATTCGAAAAAAAGAATTTATCAATTTCATTGAAAATCAGTATAAAAATGTAATATTTGGTTTTTTTGGTTATGAATCAAATTTAAATTTTCCTTTAATAAATCTGGATGTATCAAAATTTAATTATTTTTCTAAAAAAAAATCGATTCTTATTTTGGGTGATTGGAGTGATTCTTTTTTATTAGAAATGGATTTTAAGTTTAAAAATAATCAAAGATTTGGGGTTTTAAGATTTGATTATAAAGATTCAATGGAAGTTAAGGTTATTGATAATCTATTAAGTGTTAATTTTGGGCAGATTAGAGATGCTGAAATTCTTTTGTTACACGTTATTTTAAGTTATTTAGCTGGATATGATTCGATTGCTGGATTAGCTTGTTGTAGAAGAGGCTCGGCTTGGATTAGAGTGATAGATATGCTTACAAATCCTTATGATTATTTAGATACATGGAAAAAATTTGGATTTGAAGGTACAGAAGCAAATACTCTTGATACAAATAAAATAAATAAAATAAAAAGTGCAGTTCAAAATGGGGTTTGCTTTTTGTGTAGGCCTATTACGGATATGCATGAAGTTTTTTGTCATAGATATGGAGCTTTTTTTGAAATATTTGTTGAAGGGTATTTAAATAGCTTTGGACAGTATAGTATTTTTATTGTTCAACCAATTAAAATTTTAGAAAATCTAAAAAAACAAAAAGAATTAAATAAATTTAATTTTCAATTAAGTCTTTGTCGATGGGATAGAGAGATTGGAAACAGTTTAGATGATAGGTTAATTGAATTGCTTGGTTCTTCGATAAAAAAATTAGATTACGATGATCTTGGTCATGAAGACCCTAGCGTGTCTTTTGAAAATATGAAAAAATATTTTAATATTTAAATCTAATTTTTATCTAAAGATGTATTTCGAAATTATTATTCCCAAATAAAGTATGAATAATCCCAAAAAATTATTTAATAAAATGTTTAAAATTAAGAATCCGATTTTATTGGAGTTAAGTAACAGATAGTTGTCTAATGTGAATGTGGAAAATGTTGTGAAAGCACCTAAGATTCCAACAAATAAGAATAAGTTTATATTTTCTGTAAAATTAAAAATTTGTGAAAGTCCAAAAATAAGGCCTGCAACGAAACATCCTATTAAATTTACTGCCAAGGTAGCAAAAACAGAATTTAGACTTAGATAATTGATTAAAAGGTAAGTGGAATACCTGGAAACCGTTCCAACTATTCCACCCAAAATTACATAAATTAAGTTTTTTATCATTTTCTTAATTTATCTCTACCAATTTGATTTCAAATATTAAATCTTCTCCTGCGAGAGGATGGTTTGCATCAATTGTTACCATATCATCAGTAACGCTTGTTATAGTTACCAAAAGAGTTTGATTTTCATTATTTTTTATTTGAAGTTGCAATCCAGCTTGAGGTGTAATGTGAGGAGGAAAATCTTTTTTGCTGATGCTAGCTATAAGATCTTCTCTTATTTTGCCATAAGCTTTTTCGGCTATAATGTTAATGATTTTAGATTCTTCAAGATCCATACCTATTACTGCATTTTCAAAATCTAGAAGTAATGTTTTGTCTCCGATTTTAAATTCTAAAGGAGTTTTGTTGATTGATGAATCAAAAATTGAACCATCTTTTAATTTGCCTGTGTAATGTACTTTTACCGTATCACCTATTTTTGCTTTTGCCATTTATTTATTCTTTCATTTTTATTTTTTACTATAATCTGCCAAAATTTTAATTTCTCTTTGAGGATAAGGGATTATAATATTATGTTTTTTGAATTCTTTTAAAATTTGAGATCTTATGTGTGCTGCAATATCCCAACGTTCTTTTATTCTTCTAACGCTAATAAAAGCTCTGATTAAAAATTTGTACCCGTTTTCCCCAAAATCTTCGACTCGCAAAATTGGATTTGGAGATCTCAAGATTCTACTGTCACTTTGTAAAATATCAAGGATAATTTTTTTAACTAATTCGGGATCATTTTCATATGAAATTTCTACTATTATTTCGAATCCAATATCTGTTCTTGAATAGGTCCAATTGATTATTGCTTTACCGATTACATCTCTGTTTGGAATGATAATTGATTTTTGTAAACCGTTTTTGATAGTAGTGGTGCGAGGAGTAATTTTTTTGACTGTACCTTCGACATTATCTATTTCAACATAATTTCCAATTTCAATTGGCCGTTCTATCAAAACTAAAAATCCGCAAACTAAATCCATCAGCAAATCTTTGAGAGCAAAACCGATACCAACAGCTGCAGCGGCACTTACCCATTTTACAAATCCACCAAGATTTATATAGGTTAACCCTATTACAATAACTAAATAGATTATTATGTAATGAGATATACTCGAAACTGTGTTTCTTATTCCGAATTCCATTCGAAGGATATCAAAGAATTTTATTAGTACGAATTTGTCTAATAATGTTGATACCAAATATCCACTAGCTAAAAATAAACCAAATACGAACACTTGAATTATTCCAAATTTGTATCCATCACCTAAATCGATTGTCCATTTATCTTGAATAAGGTACCAAATTGATTCAAGAGGAGATTCGACTCCCCATATTTTTGCCATGAATATTAGAGAAATTACAAGGAGAGATAAAAGTGACAGTATTACAAACAATCCATAATAGACTTTTGCATGTTCGAATCTATCTACCACTTCATCATCTTCTTCTCTAATAAACCAATAAACGGATGAACTTCTAACAAATGAATGAATAAACATTATAAAGTGTAGCGTTAAAATGGTTAGAGGAACCGCGTATCCTATCATAATTGCAAGATTGTAATAGCCTATGTATGGATTAAATAGGATCATTAATAAAAATAAAAAGAGCATGCTCCAGTAATAATTTTTAGATACAAAAGAGACTATTTTTCGCAGGAAATTATTTTGAGGCGAAAATATTTCTACTAGTTTGGTTTTGTGCAGCATTATAGGGATTATTATTAATATAGAAATAATTATTAGATAAATAGTTTCTACCAAATCAGGCAGTCTAGAGCTTTTGTCTACAAAAAGAGAAAAAGCTTCTTTGAGTGGGTATAAAGTTACAGTGGAATATAAAAAGGTTTGAATTATTACTTTGTATATTGGTTCTATATTTCGTGGAATCATTATGCAATTATTATCTTTATTTAGTTTTATCAATGTCGATAAAAATTTAAATGATAAAAACAATAAAAATGGGATAGAAAAAGTATAGAAACAAATTTTCAAAAAGTTATTATCCGAATATGTTGCAAATGTTCCAAAAGAGCCTATTAATTTTTTGAAGTTGATATTTATATCGAGCAATATAAACAACCAAACATAGATTGAGTTCGGATACTTTACCAGCAGATCGGAAAAAGATTTAGAGATCAAAGCGATAAAAATATTAAATTTGTTTTTAGGTAATTTTATGCAGTTAATTTTTTGATAGATTATTTTGGATAAAATTTTGAATGTAAACAGAAATAAAAAGAACATGCATATCAAAATAATCCATCCAAGAAAATCAAATGTTGTTTGTTGCATTACTATAGTGATAAATGCTTTTGGAGAAATTAAATTTGGAAGATAGGAGAAAAATTCTTTTACAAATTCTTCAGCGTCATCTAGTGCTTTTAATAATCCATCTAAAGAAATAGCGACTTGCGAGCGTTTCCAGATGCTAAATGATTTTCTTGTTTCAAGCTCGCTTAAAATAAATTGATATTGGCTTAAAATATCATTTTTATATTTTATTAATTCTGAATTTACGAGAAATATTTCCTGACTGATACTCATTTGTAGGGATATATTTTGTTCAGCTTCTCTGTAAGCGTTTAAAGAGTCTTGGAAAATTTGTTCTTTACCTTTAAAAATAGAATCTTTTTTCTTTTTTATAGTATCAATTGCAGTTTGAATGCGGTCTAATTTTAATTTAGCTTCAGTTAATGAGTTGCTAACATCTACCCTTTTTTCATCGAGAGATTTTTTTGCGTACTCTTCTTTTTTGGAGCTTTCAGAAAGGTTTGATATCCATTTTTCCAAATGACTTTTTTTAAATTTTTGAGTTTGAAGTTTGTAGAGAATATCTACTATTTTAAAATCAAGTTCTTTTAAATTTATTTTATCATTTGCTAGATATTTTCTAGATTCAATTAAATCTAATTCTTTTTCTAGAGCTAGCGCCTTATGTTCGGCGTTTTCAGTTTGCGAACTTATAAGGTAGGATCTAGCATCGGTTATTTTTGTTATATCTGGTTTCGCTTTTTTTTCATCAAGTAAGAGAGAAACCATTAATCGATAATTTTCTTTTTCAAATTTTTTGTATTCTTTTTCTTTGTTTAATTCATTAACAACTTCTAAATATGCTTGACGTTCTTTAGTAAGTTCTTCTTGCATAGATTCAAGATCTGCTTTGTTTATGTAAAGTCTGTCTTGAATTATTGATAGGTCTATTTTTAATTTTTCTAGTCGAAGTTCTAAAAGTTTTATTTCACTTTCTTTGTTTTTTATTTCTAAATCTAATTTGATTGTAGAAATCTCGGCGTTTTCTTTTCGATCATTTGCTATATTGAGGTCAATATCTATGATTTCAGCTTGATGCAAGGCATTTTTAGCTGAAATGCTATCATCATCTGCTTTTAGTGTTGTATTTTTTTCTAATATTCTTTTTTGTTCCTTTTTTTTGGTATCAATTTCTTTTTGAATAGATTGGATATCGTCTTCTTCAGATTTTTTTTGTTTTAAAATCCATTCTTTTTTAAAATTTTCAATATTTATTTTATGCATTAATTCGGTGATGGAGTTTTGAGCTTCTTTGAGATCTTTTAAAGAATAAACTAATTTTACTTCTTGATTAGTAGATTCTTTCTGTAAATTTTCTATTATTTCTTCTAATGTCTTTTTATGTTCCGGAATTATCTCTTCGGCGGAGTTCCAAGATTCTTTCAAATTTTGTAATTTATTTTTTCTTTCTTTTAGTTTATTTAGTTTTTTCTTATAAATTTCTGCTTCGCTCATTGGAGAATTTTTTATCAAAGACTCGGTTTCTGTGATTTGGCTATTTACGAGTCCTATTTTTTTCGAAATATTACTTTTTGCATCTTTTGATTGCTGCAAAAAGCTTTTTTCGAATTGATTTAAATCTGCTATTTGTTTTTTTCTTAATTCAATAGGATTCAAAAATAGAGCTGTTTCAGGTTTATCCTCAGTAAATGTAAAAGATATTGTTTTTAGTGTATTGCAGGTTAGTAATATGACTATCGCTAGTGAATATATTGATATTTTATTAAATAATTTTTTCATTATTCCCCTCATTAATTATTTTTTAGGCAAGCATTTTGGTGGCTTTGAAAGAAGAGTAGTTTGGATGTTGTTTTAGGCAGTTTAACATCCACGTATCAATCAAATTAATGTCAAATTTGTTTGTAGAAGCTATAAATGTTTGAATCGATTTTATATTTTGATGGTTTGGAATGTCAATAAATGCAGAAACCAAATCTTCAAATGTTGTTGTAATTTGCTGCAAATTATTTTCTGGATAAAATCCTAGATGCTTTAGAAGTTTTAAAATTGTTAATTTTTTTATAATTTTAAAATCCTCTTGAAAGTGTTCTGAGGATTCTAAAAAATGAAATGCTTCGTAAATTATTGCAAAAATATTTGCGTTGGGCTCATCAAGCGGCAAAAAATAGTAACAAATTTCAAGTAGACTGTGCATCCACTGCATTTCTTGTAAGTTTTTATACATCATTGGGATCATCAATGTTTTAACGTTTTCTACAATATAAATATTAGATTTGGTTGTTATTATGTTAAAAGCTATCAGCATACCAGGAGAGAGCTTTATTTTGAGTTTATTTTTTTTAATTTCTATAAGTTCTATTTTACCCAAATCGCGTGCAAGGATGGTTGATTTTTCTTTTTTGGGGAAACTATTTTTGAGAACAAAGCCTATCTCTAATTTATTCATTATGCTCTCCCAATTTTTTGGTTGTTAATTTTTACTGAATTGACAATGCAAGTTATCAAAATGTAAAGTTTAAGTAATTTAAAATTTTTTTTAATAAATTTATTAGATTAGGATAAAGAATGTTTCAAAAAAATATCTATTTAAAAATAATTTTTTTACTTTTGCTTTTTATTTGGAGAGTTAATTATTGTTTTTCTGACTCTGTTTTATTCCAAAAGATTTCAGATTTTTCTTGTTTTGGAGGGTATTCTTTTGTAACCAATTACGATGATTTAGCTTCTGTATCACAAAGTGCTATAAAATTTCTTCAAGCTAATAAAGAGCGTCTTTTGAGTGAGGGAAAAATTGGTTCCAAACTATTTAAAGATGACCAAAGCTATCTAAATAAAACTTTGGATTCGCTTGAAAGACTTTCTGTTTTAACAAGATATTCAAAAAATGGTGAAATAGATTGGAAAATTTTAGAAGAAAATTTTAATTTTATTCATTGGAGTGGGGATCAAAATGCTGCTTTAAAACATAAAGTGAAACTTCCAGACGGTAGCATTAGATTAACAAAGTATTTAGTTCATATGTCGAGCGGAAGTTATTATAAAACTTTGAAATACTCATGCGCTTTATACCAGGTACCATACGATGAGCGAGATTTAACAGATTTAGAAATTAAGAATAAAAAAAATGATTTGATTCGTTTAAAGTATACAAAACAAGAAATTATAAACGGAGCTTTAGAAAAACAAGATGTCAAAAATAAAGTAGCCGCCTTGGTTTGGATTACTCGCGAAGATTTGGAAGAAGCAATATTGCAAGGTACTATTGTTGTGAAAATGCCAGATGGAACTATTAGATCTTTTAATGTTCATAAATCGAATGAAATTTCATATGACCGAAATATAACTGATAAAACAGAGCAAAAACGTTATTGGTTTTTTCGAGAAGTTAATGGGATAAAAGGGTTTGGCGATTCTAAAAAAATAGATATTAAACCGAATGTTTGCTTTGCCGGTGATGTCAAAAATATTGGACTTGGTATGATCATCGCAATCAAATATAAAAATGCAGTAACTCAAAAAGATGATATTCGAATTGGAATACTTGCAGATACAGGCGGTGCTTTTGATGAAAATATTTACCAATTAGATTTTTTTACTGGAACATTTGAAAATCGTGATCTTTTTAAAAGCTATATAAAGCAGTTTCCAGATTTTGTAGAAGCTTACATTTTATTTTCGAAGTAAAGGGTGTTAAAAAAAATCATATGCACAAACACTAGGCTGACTCATTCTTTTTAAATATTCATTATGTTTTAGAACGTTGTTATGGTTTGGTGGTAAATGCATAGTCTCTAATAACTTTTGCATATCATCAAAGTTAAGCCGTTTAGGAATTTGTGAGAAATCTATATTATGAACGAGGTTGAGAAGTGGGGTATTTTCAAATGTTTCATCCATCCATCCATCAAATTCAAGATTCCAAATGATATTGCGTTTGTTTAGCAAATTGCTTTTTAAGATTGATTTTATACCTAAATAGTCACAATATACGGATATTTCATCTAGGGTTTCACTATAATTTAATTCATTTAAGATAATTAATAAATTTGTTGGTTCATTACGACTTTCTTGATGCATATAATATTTTTTTAAGGCTTGGGGTCTATACCAATCGAACCTTTCATTAAGGGTTACTTTTTTTAGATATTTTAAACCCCTAATGAAAATTTCTAGATCGCTCTGTGTTAGTTTGATAAGATCAATTCTGATTTTCAGTTTAGTAATGTAAGGACAGAATTTTAAAATAAAATGAGCCGAGCCTTCATCAAGATAAACATCGTCATTATATGAGATCGACACACTGTGTATTGGAATTTCACTGTCCATAAGAAAATTTTCGATTACTAACTTTCTTAAAGTCTCCAAAGTTGCTTCTTCATCATGCGAAAATGGAATCATAGCAGTTCTAATTCTTTCGGATAAAGCGGGAATGGGAGGTGTTGGATCCGTTTGTGCCGAGGTTTCTATTCTTTGTAAGGGAATAGGAGCCGTTTGTGTAGGTTGTTCTCTTCTTTGTGGTTGTGGCGGTAATGGATCAATTACTTTTGTTCTGCGTGTTGAACAACCAGCTCCTGCAAAAATGTTGCTGGAAAAAATAAACAAAAATATGAATAAAATTTTAATAAGTTTCATTTGATCTCCATATTTTATTTTTAGTTTTCCCACATAGCATTTACAGGAATGGCCCAAAGATTATTTCCGAAAGGAATTTTTTCGTTGCCTGTGTATAAAACGATTCCGCCTACAAATTTATCTTTTAGTGTTTCTTGAAGATGTGATAATCCTTTAAAATGGTCTTTTGTAATTGTTTCACTACTTTTGATTTCTATTCCGAATACTCTTCCCGATTTATCTTCTAAGATTAAATCAACTTCATTGCCACTTTGCGTGCGATAATGGTAAATTTTGGCTTGATTTCGACACCAAGTTGCTTGTTTTAATATTTCTGTAACTATAAAATTTTCGAAAGATCTTCCAAAAATTTGTGAGTCATTCATTAATCTTTCTTCGTCACATCGCACTAGATGTAATAATATTCCACAATCTATCAAATAAAGTTTTGATGATTTCACAAATCTTTTTCCTAAGTTTGTGCTCCATGGTTGTATGAATGTTATGAGATATAACGTTTCAAGTAATGTTAAATATCTATGTAGTGTTGAATTTGAAATTCCGCTGGAGCGCGATAATTCTGCAATATTTAAAAGCCCACCAACTCTTGTTGCGATTAGATTTAAAAGATTTGGCAATTGAGTAAGTCCTTCGATTTTTGCAAGATCTTTTACATCTCTTTGTAAAATAGTTTCTAAATATGAATTAAACCAGGCGTCGACTCCTTCTTGATCCAAATTTTGTACAGGAGGATAACCACCTAAGATTAGCTTTTTGAAAATTGTTTCTTTATTAATCTTAGTTGCTTTTAATTGCTGTATTTTCCCATCAAAAATTAAATCAATAAAAGATTCTTTTGTTCCTATTATTTCACCTACAGAAAGTGGATAAAGTTTTACGATTTCCATTCTTCCGGCAAGAGAGTCACCAAGTGTTGGAATTAAAAGAGGGTTTGCAGATCCTGTTAGGATAAAAGTTCCCGGAATTCGATTTTGATCGATATAATTTTTTATAGAAAGAAAAATTTCAGGAACTCTTTGTACCTCATCTAATATCGTTGGTTTTTCTATATTTGATAAAAATCCAATAGGATCTGATTTTGCTGCAGATAAATAACGTAAATCGTCAAAGGATACGTAATTAGAAAATTTTTCTTTTGAGGTGAGTTTTTTTACCAAGGTTGATTTTCCCGTCTGCCTTGCTCCTGTTAATAAAACTACAGGACTTCGAGTTAATGCTTTTTGGAGCTTTTCTGTTATATTTCTTTTAAAAAACATGTTTTTCCTTCAAAATTTGAACTTCAATGGTATAAATATTACCATGTGTTGGCAAAATTTACACCATTTGATGGTAAAACATCAAGATTCAAAGTTAAATTTATTTTTATTTAAAAAGAATTTCTTCTCTTTTTTGCCTCTTCAAAAACTAAAGGCTGAATTTTGGGAAATGAAAGTTCCGTTGGAACAATGTTTAAAAGTTCAATTTTTTCTATTTCAAATGAAGGTAAATCGCCTAGCTCTTGTATCTCTGCATAAAATATTCTGCCGAAAGTAGTGATATCGTTTATAGTTACAGAATATTCAAAAAGAGCTGTTAATTCAAACTCTTTTGCTCCGGTTTCCTCATAAAGTTCTCTTTTTGCTGTATCCAAAATATTTTCATTTGGTTCGCGTCTTCCGCCCGGTATTTCCCAGGCCCGGTTTTTGTTTTTGCACCAGATCCACATAGATTTATGTTCAGCGCAAATTGCAGCAAAAGTTAGTTTATGATCTTCGATAGAGTTTAAATCGTGAAATTTAACTTTTATCATTCTATTACCTTTATTCGTAATCAAAATTTTCGGTATACATATCATTGTTTTTTGTTTTTTCGATCAAATCTTTTACATAATAAATTGTATTTTGTGGAAGTGCATCAATCGCAAACCAGTTTAAATCTTCACATTTATGTGGTTCTTGGTTTGTTGGTTCACCTTCCCATTTTAACCCGTAAAAGAAGAAATAAACTCCATCTTTTTTGTTCAAAACATGTACAAGTTTTAGATCTGATTTATTTACATTAATTCCAAGTTCTTCTTTTGCTTCACGAATAAGTGCTTGTGTGAGCGATTCGCCTTCATCAACTTTGCCACCAGGAAGTCCATAAAAGCCTTCCATGTAATTTGTATTTTTTCGTTTGCCAAGAAGGTACTTATTATTTTTTTCTAAGATTAGGACTGTACCTAAAAGCAGAGGGGATTTTTTTGACATAAATTCCTTTTGAAAATAGGGTTTTTATTAATGATTATAAGGAGATTTAAGATTTTGTTTATAGGAATTATAACATTATTCTGCTTTAAGTTTGTTTTTATAATTTTTTTTATCAAAGGTGCTACCCGCACGGGCCAAGGGTGCTGAATTTGAGCACCCTTGGATCCCCAAACCAAAGAAATTTTCTTTGGAATCTTTTTTACGCGCTAAACTCCTGCATCCAGTAAAACTGGACTGCAGTTCAAACAGGTAGCGCTAATTTGGAATCCTACATTCTCATAAAGATGTTTTTCTAAATTTTTCAACAATTCAAATTTAGAAAAATAAAGGAAGTTACAATAAAAATGGATTCTCGCATTCGCGAGAATGACGCGAAGAGTTCCGAGATACTGCTATCAAAATATAGTCTTTTGAAATAGTCGTAAGACAAAGAATCTTATTGTAAGATTCTGATCCAGCGCTATTTGTTTAAAGTCGGAGTACAACGAAGTTGTATCCCGACAAGTTTAGCGCTGAAGGAAATCCAAAAGTGCTCTTTTGGCGCATAGGAGAGTACAGAGAGGATTTTGCGTATAATCCTCTCTGTCACCTTGCGTGGAGCAATCCAAAGATAAAAATAAATTAAAAGTTAAACTAAGAATGAATATATAAATTAATTTAAAAAAATAGGAATAAATATAAAGGGATTATCAATCTCTTTTTGTCCTTTTGCTTTATTCCCCTCTTTTTTGTAATCTAAAAACTAATTTTTATCCGTTTTTGCAAAGGTTTTTGCTATGAAAAATGATGAATTAAATTTTGGGCTTGATGAGCAACTTGTAAGGAGTATTTCCACGCAAAAAAATGAACCGCAATGGATGCTGGATTTTCGTCTTGAAGCTTTAAATATTTTTTATAAACTTCCAATGCCTCATTTTGGTCCTTCTTTGAAAAATTTAAATTTTGATTCGATTAATTATTATGTTAAGCCTTTGCAAGAGCAAAAACGTTCGTGGGATGATGTGTTACCTGAAACAAAAAAAACATTTGAGAAGTTAGGTTTGCCTCAAGCGGAGCAAGAGTTTTTGGCAGGTCTTGGTGCTCAACATGAATCGGAAATGATTTACCATCATATGAAATCAGAATGGGAAGATGAGGGGGTAATTTTTCTTGAACCATCGCAAGCGCTTTTGAACCATCCTGAAATTTTTAGAGAATATTTTTCCAAATTAGTTCCAGCCTCTGATAACAAATTTGCAGCTTTGAACAGCGCTGTTTGGAGTGGAGGAACTTTTATTTATGTACCTAAAGGCGTTGAAGTTACGATGCCATTGCAAACTTATTTTCGAATTGAGAGTAAGCAAATTGGACAGTTTGAACGTACTTTGATAATAGCTGATGAGAGAAGTAAGGTTCATTACATAGAAGGTTGTACTGCGCCGCAATATAAATCCGCTTCGCTTCATGCTGCGGTAGTTGAGATTTTTGTTAAAAAAGGTGCAAGCGTACGATATACAACAATCCAGAACTGGTCTAAAAATGTTTACAATTTAGTTACAAAGCGATCTGAAGTTTATGAAAATGGTAGAGTTGAGTGGATTGATGGAAATTTGGGAAGTGGCGTGACAATGAAATATCCTGCCGTTACGTTGAAAGAAACTGGTGCAAGTTGTGAGCTTTTATCGATCTCTGTTGCAAGTAAAAATGAGCAAACTCAAGATAGTGGTGCAAAAGCTATTCATTTAGCAGGAAATACAAATTCGCGGATCATTTCAAAATCAATATGCAAAGATGGCGGAGTTGTAAACTTTAGGAGTTTTGTGAAATTTGCAAAAAATGCTGAAAATTGTAAATCATTTGTTCAGTGTGATTCTTTAATTTTGGATGACAAATCTATTTCAAATACCTACCCATTTATTAGTATTGAAAATGGTGATGTCAATGTTGGACATGAAGCAAAAATAAGCAAAATAGAAGATGAACAGCTTTTTTATTTGATGAGTCGTGGAATTTCGCGGCAAGATGCCCAAACTATGATTGTGAATGGATTTATTGATTCATTTGTCAAAGTTTTGCCTATGGAGTATGCGATAGAAATGAATCGACTAATTGAGCTTGAAATGGAGAGTAATTAAATATGAAAAAGTTATTTTTATCTCAGGTTGTAGAAGATTCAAGCTTAGATTTTATTAGTTTAGATTTTGTGGATTC
Organism: Candidatus Dependentiae bacterium; assembly: GCA_003511165.1. Taxonomy (NCBI): domain Bacteria; species Candidatus Babelota bacterium. The sequence continues at coordinate 56,198 of DOJW01000008.1, read as the reverse complement.
AAAAGATGTTTTGCTTATAGATGATTGTGAAAGTTTTGCAGAGTTTGAGATTGTTTTAAATTTGCAAAGCAAAGTTAAGCTTAATTATTTATTAAAAATTGAAAATGCAAAATTTGATTGTTTATCGCGCAAAATAACGGTTAATTTGCTTAGTGAATATTCTGATGCTTGTCTAAAAATTAGCGCTAAATTGCAACCATCACAAACTGTTTTTATAAAAACAAATCAAGTTCACTTGGCATCCAATAGTAAAAGTGATTTGATAGTTAAATCCGTTCTTGAAGAAAATTCCAAAATAAATTGTGAAAATCTGATCCGTATCGAAAAAGATCTTAAAAACGTTATTGCGTGTGAAAACAGTAAATCTTTATCACTTTCTAAAAATGTTAAAGTAATATTTATTCCAAAACTTGAAGTTGAGTCCAAAGATGTTATTTGCAAACATGGTGCAGCGTTTAGCAGTTTAAATGAAGAACAACTTTTTTATCTTCAAAGTCGCGGTATAAGCTTGCAGCAATCAAAAGAGATGCTAACAGATTCTTTCTTAAAAATTTGATTAATTTTATTAATTAAAATATTTCTGTATTAACTTTTTAAATTTTTGATAAAGTTTTAAAAGTTTGTATTTTTTAACATTCTAGGAGAATTTATGTTTAATCTTTTGGCACATTTGCTAGATCAAAATCGTTACATGGGGTTTGTTGGAATTTTAACAATTTTGACAATTGCTTTTGTATTTTCAAATAACAAAAAAAGGATTCGTCCTAAATTAGTCATTAACGCACTTTTGATGCAAATTTTATTTGCGCTTTTTATTGTTAAAACAACTTTTGGAAATGCAATTTTGAGTTTTATTTCAAGAGGTGTTGCAAAGCTTTATGATTTTGCAAATGTTGGTTCGAGTTTTGTTTTTGGAAAGCTTACTGATACCGCAGGTCCTTGGGGTTTAATTTTTGCTATCAAAGTTGCAACTATAATAATATTTTTTGGTGCATTGATGGCTATTTTATTTCATTTTAAAATTATTCAATTTTTCGTAAAATATATTTCTTTTGCGATTCGTCCAGTTTTGGGAACATCAGGTGCAGAAACATTGTGTGCGACTGCAAAATGCATTTTGGGACAAACTGAAGCGCCGTTACTTGTCAAAAATTATTTACCATCGATGACCGATTCTGAAATTTTTGTGATTATGGTTAGTGGTATGGCAACAATCAGCGGAGCGATTTTAGCTGTTTATGGTGCTATGGGTGTTTCTATGATTCATATGTTTTCTGCAAGCGTGATGGCGATTCCAGGAGCTATTTTGGTTGCAAAAATTTTATATCCAGAAGTTGAAAAACCAAAAACAATGAGCGGTGAAAGTGTAGATATGCCGGTAGAAACAAGCAATGTTTTAGATGCTGTTTCACGAGGAACAACGGATGGCTTAAAGTTAGCTGTTAATATTTTGGCAATGCTTATAACCTTTATAAGTTTGATTGCGATGATAAATTATATGTTATCTTCCGCTGGACTTTTTACATTGAATGATATTTTTGCTAAGATCTTTTCGCCAATTGCGTTTTTGCTAGGTGTTCCTTCGCAGGATGTTTATACAGCAGGGTCTTTGCTTGGTCAGAAATTAGTGATTAACGAATTTGTAGCATACAGCAGTTTTGTAAAAGCAAATTTAGCAGATAGAACACAAGTGATTTTGACATATGCTCTTTGTGGTTTTGCTAATTTTTCCAGTATTGGAATTCAAATCGGCGGAATTGGTGCGTTGTGCCCAACAAAGAGACATGTTTTAATTCGTTTAGGATTTAAAGCGCTTTTGGGTGGAACATTGGTTAATCTTTTGAATGCAGCGATAATTTCGCTAATAATTTAAATATTTTGGAGTTTTATTATGTTTAAGAAATTTATTTTGGGAATGTTTTTTGTTTCTAGTTTTGGTGTATTGAATGCATTAGGCGAATATGATGATCTAGTAGTTGGTGGTGGTTTAAATCACCAGGGTGCATATTTAAGAGAAGATCTTACTAAATATTTTAGTTCATTATTTGGCGAAGCATTGCGGTTTTATGTTTATTGTAAACAAAATGAAGTAACAATAGATTTTTGGAAATATTTAAATTCTTTAGTCTTAGACTTAAAAGCATATCCAGAAGAATTACAAAAAGATTATTCAACTGTTTTAGCTGAAATACAACAAACCGCTAGTTCTAAAATATTAGGATATTAAAGATGCAACTTGTTAAAATTTAATGGGAATTTTAAATGATTAAGAAATTGGTTTTATTTTTATTTTTTAGTTTATATTTAGGAATGGTTTCTGCAGTAACTGAAGATGATGTTAAAAATTATTGGAGGCTTCGCCGGGAACTAATTGATATTAATGCAACAAAAAATACAGATCAGATTAAAATAAAAGCTTTGAATTTAATAACTTTTATTGCACCTCTATTAAAAGATCCTTATTGGCGTTCTGAATTAAAAGCTCAGATGCAAATTACATTGGATTTTGCACGAGAAATTTATGCAGATTTGATGGGGTGTTCTAAAAAGCAAGAAGACCCGGAAAATGATGATGGCGATTGGGAAAAAATTTAGTTTAATTTCAAAATAATATTAGTTTTTATCACTTAATTGCTATTAAATGTGTAGACCTGCTAATTTTTTAGTAGGTCTTTTTTTGTTAAGGGGTGGGATATGTTAAAGAAATTGTTTTGGTTTTTAATTTTTTATTTAGCAATTAATACGGCAGTTTTTTGTACTGGGACAAAAGAAAAAGTTGATAATTTTATATGTAAATATTCGTTGATTATTAATAATTATCAGTTTTTGAATGTTGAGCCAACTGATGAAATATGTAAAGAATTTAAAATAGAGTATAAAGCTATTTGTCTTGAAATTTCTTCAACATTTGATTTAAATATTCAAGGAAAGCGTGAAGCGCGTAAAAATCTACGTTTTATAGTTTATAGTATGCATTTTTTGGGTAACTTTTGTAGATTCAAAAAGGGAATAGCATTTTGTCGAAGTCGTATAGGTCGTGAAGGTAGATTAGAATTGACGAATTTAAATTCAGCGGTGTTGGGTTTGGATCAATTATTGACAGATAATTTGAGAGCAGGTAAATATTCAGATGAAAATCTTAGAGCTTTTGTTGAAAAATTTTTGCAAAATTTAAAAAACATAGAAGCGGATATTGTGAGTTTAGAATATGTTTATTATGCAGCAGCTGGATAATTTTACTATTTTAATAAAGCAACAGTTTGATTGTGAATGATTTTTAGGCCAGCTGAGTTGTATTCGAGCAATTTAGTTGGCCGACTTACATAATTGATAATATCTTTTTTTCTAAAAAGTATTCCAAAATCAGCTGCTGATAAATATCGAATCAAGTCTTGTGATTTAATAAATTTTATTTTGTAACAAGAGTTATCTAGCCCTTTTTGCCTTGCAATTTTTTTAATTGTTTCTTCATCTTGGGAGTAGATTAGTAGAAAAATATTTTTGTTTTTTTCATGTTCTTTTTTAAAATATTCGATTGATTCTTCTATGCACTGCCAAGGTCTTGCTGAACCGCTATAACAATAAACTGCGGCTTCTTGTGGTATTTGCAGTTCACTGCGAATAGCTTGCCGGTATGTTTTTATTTCGACAGTAGATAATTTTTGTGGAATATCGAGTGCGGCTATTGTTATTTTATTTTTGTCAGCTTTGAATTCTGTTATCAAATATTCTTTTAGAGCTTCGCTTACAGATTCGATTTCAAATTTTGATAGATAATCTTTTCTGCAATAAGTTGCAAACTCAAGATTTTTTAATTTTTTGTAAATTATTCTGAACATTAATTTTTTTAGAATATTTTGGGACGGTGAATATTCGTTTGAAAATCGATATTCTTCAGCCCCAAGCCCGCGTGCCTGAACGGTTAGTTTTAGATTATATTTGTTTATTTTTTGCATAGTTTTAATAGCAACATATCCAGCTAGCGGTCCACGAGCAATTATTTCATCGAAGTAATTTTGTTTTAAAAAAATACAGAGGTTTTTTATAGGAAGAAAAAAGCTGATTTTGCCTATGAATGGAAATCTTTTTTTTATAATTAAATTTAAATTGGGATGAAGTTTGTTTATTTTTAGAAGTTCATTTTCTGTAGGTATTTTTTTTTCGAAAGATAAAAGTGTAATTTTTAAATTTGGGTTTTGATGCAATCTTTTTAAAATTGGATCGATTACCTGGCTTTGAAAAACAGAGTTGTGAATTCCATCGTAAACTATGAATAAAATCTGCTTATTTGATTCATTTTTCATCATATGTAATGATAGCTTCTGTGTTTGTTGGACGTTTTTAATTTACATGAAATATTATCATGTTTTTATGAATAAAAAATTATTTTTAGGAAATTTATGAAATACATAATTCCTTTTGAAGATATTAGATTAAAAGATTTACCGATTGTTGGAGGTAAAAACGCATCACTCGGTGAAATGATTTCTGCTCTTACTAGTAAAGGTATTTTGATTCCTTCTGGTTTTGCGATTACGGCTCAAGCTTACAGAGATTTTATTAAGTTTAATTTGTTAGAACAGAAAATAAAAAATTTGCTTTCTGAAATCGATATTCACGATTTAAAAAATTTTAGGCGAATTGGTGCAGAAATTCGTAAAATGGTTGCCTATGGGAAAATTCCAAACGAAATAGAAAATGAAGTAATAATCGCTTATGAAAAGTTAGAAAAGCGTTATGGTAAAAACTGCGATGTTGCAGTTCGTTCGTCCGCAACGGCGGAAGATTTGCCTGAAGCATCTTTTGCAGGGCAACAAGAAACCTTTTTGAATATTCATTCACATAAAAATTTGCTAGAAAGTTGTATAAAAGCATTTGCTTCACTTTTCACAGATCGCGCGATTGCATATCGAATTGAACATGGTTTTGATCATATGTCTGTTGCTCTTTCGATAGGTGTGCAAAAAATGGTGCGTTCTGATGGTGCAAGCTCGGGTGTAATTTTTACGCTTGATACTGAGACCGGTTTTCACGATGTTATTTTTGTAACATCTTCTTATGGTCTTGGTGAAAACGTTGTGCAAGGTTCTGTAAATCCTGATGAGTTTTATATTCATAAACCTACTTTGAAACTTGGTTTTAAACCTCTGCTCAAAAAAAGAGTTGGTAGTAAACTCTTCAAACTTATTTATGGTGGATGGTGGCAGAAGGTTGTAAAAAATGTTTCTGTTCCAAAATGTGATCAAATTAAATTTTCAATTTCTGACGACGAAGCTCTTTACCTTGCGCAGCAAGCTTTGATCATCGAAGAATATTATTCTGACCTCAAAGGTAAATGGACACCTATGGATATAGAGTGGGGTAAAGATGCAATCGATGGCAAATTATATATTCTTCAAGCGCGCCCGGAAACTGTTCATTCTTTAAAGCAAAATGCAACCACTTATGATGAGTATCGCTTTGAAGATAATGTGCGAAAAAAAGCAAAAGTTTTAACCGCTGGAAAAGGTGTTGGCCAAAAAATAGTAATAGGAAAAGCTAGGATCATCAAAAATATAAAAGATATGGCGAAACTTCAGAGCGGTGAGATTTTGATCACTGACATGACCGATCCGGATTGGGTACCTATCATGAAAATTGCTGGCGGAATAATTACTAATCGTGGAGGTCGAACATGTCATGCTGCTATAGTTAGTCGCGAATTAGGTATTGCTGCAATAGTTGGTAGCGCAAATGCAACACAAGTTATAAAAGATGGACAAGAAATAACTATGGATTGTAGTAGTGGTGAAGTGGGGTATGTTTATGATGGAGTATTCCCTTTCAAAAAAAATACGATTAAAGTTGCAAAGCTTCCTGAAATGCAAACTAAGTTTTTGATGAATGTTGGAAATCCTGATGAAGCATTTTCTTTTGCACAAATTCCAAATGATGGTGTTGGTCTTGCGCGTTTAGAATTTATTATTAATAGTTCAGTGAAAATTCATCCGATGGCGCTTGTTCATCCGCAAAAAGTAATCGATAAAAAAGTTAGAGATTTGATTGAAGAGTTAACGATAGATTATGCGGATAAAAAACAATATTTTATTGATAAACTTGCACAAGAAGTTGGAACGATCGTTGCTGCATTTTATCCAAAACCAGTTGTTGTTCGTCTTTCAGATTTTAAAAGTAATGAATATAGGCAGCTGATAGCTGGTGAATATTTTGAACCGGTCGAAGAAAATCCGATGATTGGTTTTCGTGGAGCGTCAAGATATTACCACGAGATGTACAAAGATGCTTTTGTGCTTGAATGCCTTGCAATGAAGAAAGTTTTGCAGGAAATGGGGCTTACAAATATGAAAATTATGATACCTTTTGTGCGAACGGTAAATGAAGGTAAAAAAGTAATCGATTTGATGAAGTCTTATGGACTTGTGCAAGGTGAAAATGGTTTGCAGATTATTATGATGTGCGAAATTCCATCGAATGTGATTTTGATAGACGAGTTTGCAAAAGTTTTTGACGGGTTTTCAATTGGATCTAACGATCTTACACAACTTACTTTGGCGGTTGATCGCGATTCAAATCTTGTAGCACCCATTTTTGATGAACGAAATGCAGCAGTTAAGAAAATGATTCAAATGGCAATCGAAGGTGCGCATAAGGCTAGGAAACCTATTGGAATTTGTGGACAAGCGCCGTCCGATTATCCAGAAATTGCTAAATTTTTGATAGACCTAAAAATTGACTCTATTTCGCTAAATCCAGATTCAGTTTTAAAAACTATTAGTGAAATTGGTAAAGGCTAAAAACAAAAAAGGGTGGAAAAATTCCACCCTTTTTTATTTCTTTGTATTTTATTTTGTTTTAGGATTTTCTTCATCAAGGTTGTAATGTCTAATTCTTTGCAAAGGAATTTCTTTTTGCAAAGGAATTCCTTTTGGATTTTTAATATTTGTTATTCCATATCGTGCAAATACTGTTTTACATTCTGGTGTTGCGAGAGCAAATGCTGCTTTGAGTTCTTTTTCGCTTAATTGAATTTTGTTATCTTTCCATAATGTTAAAAATGCTTCTATGCTATCAGGTTGCCCCGCTTTTGCGGCTTCCATTAAAGCTGTATTTTTATTATTATTTTTAATATTTATTTTAGCTCCAGCGTTTAATAATTTATTTATACAATTTACATATCCTTTTTGTGCTGCATAATGCAATGGAGTATTACCATTTGCATCTTGGACATTCACATTTGCATCTTTTTTTATTAAGGCATTTATTAAACGGGCATTTCCGTTCATTGCTGCAAAATGTAAAGGGGCATATTCTCCATAAACGGTATAGATACCAATTCTTGCAGCGCTAGTATCAGTCATATTTTTTGTTTGAGCATTAACGTCAGACTCTGCTTCTATTAAAATTAAAGCACATTCGGTTCTATCATTTCGGGTTGCGCGCAGTAATGCCGTATAATTCTCATATCCTTTGGCTTTTACATTTGCTTTTTTGGTCAATGAAGCTCGAACTTCTTGGACATCACCTCTTGCTGCTGCAAACAACAAATTTTCATCAAGCTCTGAAAGGGCATGTATTAAACTTGTTGATGACAATAATAATCCGACTAAAGCTGTTTTTTTGAATAAATTCATATTAATTCTCCTTGAGAAATAATTTTTAAAAAGGTTACAATTATAATTAATATAAATATAAACCATTGCGCCGTTAAATACAAATGGTAAATATAAATTTATTTAAATATTATTAAAATTGGAGTTTTTTAATTTTAAAAGCTTGAAAAACTATAAAATTATTAAAATTTGATTTTATAAAAAACTGATAATTTTTATAAAAAAACTGATTTGTTTAGTTTTATAACTATTTATTTTTAAATGAGAATGTTTACAGATTTTTTGAAATCTGATGTTTTTTGTTAATGTTTGCTAAGATTGCTTTGTTGAGTTTTGAGAATGTGTGTTTTTAAAAGGAGATTTTATGGGAAAAAAGGCAAAAGAGATTGTTAAAATCGATGTAAAAAAATTAATTGATTTGCTTAATAAAGCTTTGGCTGATGAATGGCTTGCATATTATCAATATTGGATAGGAGCAAAAGTAGTTGAAGGCCCTATGCGAAGTGACGCAATTGCTGAAATGGTGCAACATGCTACCGATGAATTAAGACATGCAGGTATGATTGCGGATCGAATTATTCAATTGGGCGGAGTTCCTATTTTGGAGCCAAAAAAATGGTATGAAGCAACAAATTGTGGTTATGCAGTTCCAAAAGATTTTTATATAAAAATCGTTGTTAAACAAAATATTGAGGGTGAGCAGTGTGCTATAGAAACTTATAATAAACTACTTGAAATAACTCGCGAAAAGGATTCTGTAACTCATTTTATGATACACTCTATTTTGGCTGATGAAGTTGTGCATGAAGAAGATTTGCAAAATTTGTTTGAAGATTTGGAATATTTAGAAAGGAATGTAAAATGCAAAAAATAAATAAAAAAGGAAATAGTAAGTGGATTTGGGGTGGAATTTTAGGATTATTTTTACTTGGAGGCGCTTTTTTTTATTTATCCAAAAAAGGTTTGTCTAAAGCAGAACAAACAAAGGCGGTAGAACTTTTGAATAAGGTGCTAGCTGATGAATGGTTTGCTAATTACCAGTATTGGCTAGGATCAAAGCTAGCAAAAGGTCCAATGAGCAAAGAGGTTTCAGCTTTGTTTACAAAATATTCTGATGATGAGTTTAATAACGCAAACAAAATTGTTGATAAAATATTATTATTTGAAGGCAATCTACCTCTTGAACCAAAAATTTGGTATGAAATATCAAAATGTGGTTATAGCGCGCCTATAGATACTTCTACGAAAAATTTATTAGAGCAAGCGATAAAACGTGAAAAATGTGCAGTGGAATTTTTCAAAGAAATTACAGATTTTATAGGAACTAAAGATGTTGAGGTATTAAAAATAATTCAAGAAATATCAGATATGCAAAACAGTCACATCACGGAATTACAAAATTTACTTGAACTAGTTCAGCATTAAAAATAGTTGAAAATCATAAACAAACGGCGCTTTTAGCGCCGTTTGTTGTTTTAGGTATAAAAATGAAATTTTTTAAAATTAATAAAAATATATTTTGGCTTAGTATTGCAAGCTTTTTAAATGATTTAAGCAGCGAAATGATCATTCCTATTTTACCTCTATTTTTAAAATCACTTGGAGCTGGAAGTATTGCTATAGGTTTTGTCGGGGGGGCGAGAGATGGGCTTGCTAATATTTTAAAATTTTTTGGCGGCTATTTATCTGATAAAATCGGTAAGAAAAAAATATTTCTTTTTTGGGGATATTCCATTTCTAATATTTTTAAACTTCTTTTGGCCTTTTCTTCGAGTTGGACCAGTGCATTAATTTGTTCTACTTCTGAGCGTATTGGTAAGGGAATTAGAACTGCTCCGTCAGATTCTATAATTTCGCAGTCGATGCCAAATCAAAGGGGAAAGGGGTTTGGATTTCATAGAGCGTTTGATACGGCGGGTGCTATTTTTGGGTCGCTTTGTGCACTTTTGCTTTTTTGGATATGGGGACTTAGTTTTAAATTTATAATTTTTATTGCAGCTATGATTTCGTTTTTGTCGCTTATTCCATTGAAGTTTGTAAGTGAACCTGAGGTTGAGAAAAGACCTGCGAATTTTAAATTTTTTGTAAATTTATCTAAAGAATTAAAACTTTTCATTTTTATTTCAACTGTTTTTGCTTTTGCAAATTTCAGCTACATGTTTTTTATTTTGAAAGCACAAACTTTTTTGATTAGTACTGGAATTGTTTCTGAGCAGTTATCTTTTGCGATAGTGATGTTACTTTATGTTTTGTATAACGTTTTTTATTCCTTTTTTGCTTATCCGCTTGGCATATTTGCGGATAAAATTGGTCAGAAAAAAATACTCATTTGGGGGTATTTAATTTTCAGTTTAACTGCTTTACTTACTATAATTGCTAAATCGATTATTGCTTTTGTTTTAGTATTTGTTTTATATGGTATATTTTGCGCCATTGTTAATAGCAATCAGCGCGCTATGGTTTCGAATTTGGCTTCAAAAGGTTCGCAAGCATCAGCTCTTGGTTTGTTTCATACCATAGTTGGTCTTGCAACTTTAGCAGGAAGTGTGTTTGCTGGAGTTTTGTGGAGTTTTAGCCCGCAAATACCTTTTGTTTTTGCCACGATTGTTAGTTTATTTGCTGCTATTTTATTAAGCTTTTTAAAAGTTTAATCTCTTTGGGGTAATTATCGCCGCTTGAGGTTTCTGGTGTTTCTAAAATTTTAGGAATATCGGAAAATCGTTTGTCGTTCATAATTAATTCAAAAGTTTTTAGCGGGATGGTTCCATTTCCAATATTTTCATGTCGATCAACCTTGGATCCACATGGAGATTTTGAATCGTTTAGATGAATAGCTTTTAAATTTTTTAAACCTAAGATTTTATCAAATTCTTCCCAAACTTTTTCATATGATTTAGGAGTACTGATATCGTATCCTGCGGAAAAAGCGTGACACGTATCAAAGCATATTCCAACTTTATTTTTATGTTTGCATAAATGGCGAATTTGTTTTAATTGCTCAAATTTGTAACCGATATTTGTTCCTTGTCCCGCCATTATTTCTAAAAGGATCATAGTTTTCCCATCGCAGTTTTCTAAAACAGCATCCAAATTTTTTGCAATTTTTTCGATTCCTACATCTTCACCTGCTTTTAAATGTGATCCTGGATGTAGAACAAGATATGGAACTCCTAATTCATTACAAATCTCTAATTCTTGTTTTAATGCTTTTACTGATTTTTGCTCGGTATCATTTGAGCTAGATGCTATATTTATGAGATACGAACAATGAGCGACTACAATTTTAATGGAAGAATTTTTTTGAGCTGCTTTGAAAGATTCGATTTCTTGTAAGGTTAATTTTTTAGCATGCCATGTCCGGCTGCTTTTTAAGAAAATTTGTATAGCAGTACAGCCTATCTCTTCACCACGTAGTATTGCTTTGTCAAATCCTCCAGTGATTGAAACATGAGCACCAAGTAAAATGTTTTTCATAAGATCCTTTTTATTGAATTTTAAATATTTTTTGATTGTATGGTAAAAGTAAATTTTTTTTAATAAAAGATAATTAAATTTATGAATTACTTTTGCATTGCTATAAATTTTGATTATTAAAATCAAAAGGTTCTTTTTGAGCAGCTTTTTCTGCTATCTCTTTATAGAAATAACCATCGTCTTTTTCTATTTTTCTTCGAAGTTTATAAAAAAGACGCCACGCTTTTTTATTCATTTTTGGAGGATTTATTTTAATTTTCACTTTGTGAATTTCAAATGTTTTGGATAGTTCTAATGCAGCTTGTAAGCTTCGAATACCGCCTTTATTTAGTTGTAACTCTTGGATGTATGTTGTACCAAATTTTTTAACTAAAAACGGAGTAATTTCAAAATTTATATAATTCTCTATGGATGATTTTTTGTTGAACATTCCATCATCACAAATTGTGATCGAATTGTTAGCGTCATAATTGAGAGTGAGTTTGTTTTCAATAGGGTCGAGCATAATTGTTTGTGCGGAAATTTTTTTATTTAATTTTAAAAAACCTATGAAAAAGAAGGTAAGACAAAAAACTAAACCAAACTTAAAAAATAAATTTTTGATTCTTTTGTTTAGCAAGATAATTGCGCAAGCAAATGGGAAAATAGCGAGTAAAACTTTGGAGGAAAAGGGAACGGCCACTAACCATTTTTTACTACCTAATCGTAAGCAATATTCTATAGCAATAGTGTTATAGTTTAAGGCCTGCGCTAAAAAGTCATTTGGGATAGATAAAATTTCTGTAAAAAATAAGAATGAACTTAAGACTAAAAATATTGTCATAAGCGGAGAAAATAAAAGGTTGCCCAAAATAGACATAAAAGATATAGGCATGCCCCACATTGCAAGTATTGGCATAGAAACAAATGTTGCAATTACTTGTACCAAAAAGAAGTTTAAAAAATATTTAATGATTTTGTTTTGAATGTTTTGTAAAAGCATAAATTATTTTTGTGGGAAGTTGAGATAAACGTTTTTCCAAAATAAATTGGAACTTCCGCTTTGTGGTGGGATTAAAATTTGTTTTTTTATAAAGTTTACAACATTTAGGGCATATTCTTTTGTTTCGTTTTTATCACAAAGTATTTGTTTTTTTGAAAAATAATTAAACAAAATATTTAATATTTCCAAACTATCTGTTTCGTTTAATTCAAGTTTTTTTAAATCAGATTCAAAAGTAATAGGATCGTTTAATTTTTGTTTTTCAATAAAATACTTTAGTAATGGATATTCTTCGAAATCGATTTCAAACTCTGCCTTTGGAAATTGCTTGATTAAAGAGCGCGATTTGATAGTAGGTAAAATTATTTTGATATTATTTGTTAAGAGAATGAAATTGTAACCTACTGGTGGTTCTTCGAGTATTTTTAAAATTTTATTTGCAGTTGCTGCTGTCAAAAGATGAGCTTTTTCTAGAACAAAAAAGAATTTTTGATCTTTATCCAAATTAAACTGAATTTTCTCAAAAATTTGTTCGATAAGGTCAACCGAATAACTTTTTTGTGGTTTTAGCCATAACACAGAAGAATGAGAAAAGCTTTTTAATTTTCTACAATTATTACAATAACATTCTGAAAAATTATCTATCGATTTGTTGATGCAAAAATTTAGCTGTAAAAAGGCGATTGTTTTTTCAACTAAATTTTTATTATCACCTTCCCAAAGTTGTACTGGAACTAAAGAATCATTTTTCATTTTATAAGGCTTTGAATTTTGTCTACAGATTCCATAACTAATTGTTCAGGACTTTTTGTACCATCCAAAATTAGAACATTTTTTTTGTCTTTAAAAATGGTTTCAAATCCTTTAACGGTTTTCTGCCAAAAAGTATTATTTTGTTGTTCGAAAGAAGTTAATGAACCTCTGCTGGATAACCTTTTAAATGCAGTTTCAATGTCTAATCTTACGTAGATTGTTAGATCTGGCGATATATCATTCATCGCCCATTTATTTATATCTTGAAGTGTTTCTATATCAAGACCTAGTCCAAAACCTTGGTATGCGATAGAAGAGTCGCCCATACGATCTGAAATTATAATATAATTATCATTTAATTTGGGAACTATTATTTCGTGAAAATGCTGAGCTCTATTTGCTGCAAATAATAAAAATTCAGTTTTGGCGGCCATTTGATGTTTTTCTTCATAAAGAATTTTTTTTATTTTTTCACCAATAATTGTTTGTCCAGGTTCTTTGGTTAAAAACAGTTTAGAATTGGATTCTTGTAGTTTTTTAAAGAGATTATTTGAAAGGGTGCTTTTTCCGCACCCCTCTATACCTTCAATAGTGATAAGTAAACCTTTTTTCATATTTTATTTCTTAAAAAAGTTTTTTATACAATCACAAATATAATCTATTTCTTCATTATTTAGTTCAGGCCAAATAGGAAGAGCTAATATTTTTGTTGTTAATTCTTGAGCTATAGGACATTCATTTTTTATTGCAGGATTGGTTTGCAAAAATTTAATGTCATTAAATGTTTGAGGATAAAAAATGTTAGATCCAATTTTGTTTTCTGTTAAATGTTGTATTAACTGATTTCTTTTATCTTTATCAACTTCTATGCAGAATTGATGATATGTGTGATGCCCCAAAATTTCTTTTGGTAATTTTATTTCTTTAATTGCTTCAAGGTTTTGAGTATATCTTTTTGCGATTTCTCTTCTTTTGTTGTTGAAGTCATTCAAGAAATCTAATTTTTGCGACAAAACAGCGGCTTGAAGAGCGTCTAATCTACTGTTTATTCCAAGCTCAATATAGTTATAATGGCTTTGGCGACCATGATTTCTAAGCTGCAATAATCTTGCTGCTAGTTTTGGATCGTTTGAACAAACTGCCCCAGCATCACCGCATGCTCCCAAATTTTTTGTTGGATAAAAAGAAAGAGTTGAAATATCGGCCAGAGATCCAGCCATTTTTCCATTTAAACTTGAACCTATTGCTTGTGCGCAATCTTCAATTGTCCAAAGCTTCCATTTTTTTGCAATTTTGGAAATTTTGTCAAAATCTGCACATTGCCCAAATAAATTAACTGCAATAATACCTTTTACTGGAAATCCGGTTTTATTGTGAATTGCGACATTATTTTTTAGTGTTGCATTTTCATTAAGCCATTTTTCGATGTTTTCTGGTGAAATATTAAATGTTTCAGGATCTATATCTACAAAAACAACATGACCTCGGTTTGCAACAACTTCACTTGCAGATGCCAAAAAAGAGAACGGAGTTGTGATAACTATGTCATTTTCTGCTAAATCAAGAGCTCTGACGGCAAGCCAGAGAGCATCTGTACCAGAATTGCATCCAATTGCATGGTTTGTTTTTAAAAATTTTGCTAATTTTTCTTCAAATTCTTTTACAAAAGGACCTCCAACATATTGTTGAGAGTCTAGAACTGAATCGATAGCGGGTTTAATTTTGGATTTGGTGTTATTCCATTGTCTTTCTAATGAAAAAAAAGGTATTTGATGGTTCATTTTATCCTAATATTTTAGATTTTAAAAAGATTTTACAATTTGAATTTATAGCCTAATTTCTTATTATTAATAAAACTGAATACTAATTCTAAAGTTAAAAGAAAATTTGTTAAGAAGTTTTTGTTTTACCTATGTTTTAATTAAATTTTATGTAAAATATTGGTATGTTTGGTGTGGGTTTTTTATTTTAATTTTATTACAAGGAAGCTAAATGTTAGATGCAACTAAAAATATTGAAAATTTAAGAGAACAAACATCTTTTTTACTTGAAAAACAAGAAGATTTGTACTCTTTTTGTAAAGAACGTTTTGAAGAATTATTAAGCATTGTTAAAGCTAAAGTTGTTGAAAGCGAAACCGATAAAAATCAAGTTGAAAAATTAAATTCAATTTCTAAAGTTTTGGGTGAACATTCTCAAAAAGTTTTGGGCGAAATAGAATCAGATGTTTCTTTTTTAAAAGAACAATTAGAAGTTATTGAGGAAGTTGAAAGCGGAAACGATCTTGCTAAAAAAGAAGAATTGATTTCTGCAATGATGGAAAATGAAGAGCTCCTTGAAATGGAAGAGTTTAGAGAAGACGTTCTCCAAGAAGTAGAAGACTCAAAAAAAGGATTTGATACTGTAGTTGAAGATTTGATTTCTGCGTTAGAAGAAGGAAATCTTGATGAAGTATTGGTCTATCTTCAAGAAATGGAAGATCACGAAGAAAAAGAGTCTGGATGCTGCGGTGGAGAATGCCATTCCGGATGTGAAGATTGTTCTAGCTGCGATGACGAATAACTAAAATAAAATTAAATTTGAAAAATAGTTATCATAAAAAAGGAGAGCTCAAAAAAAGAGAGCCGTTTAAAGGGGTTTTAAGGCCATTTAAACTGTTTTTGGCATTAGGGGCTAAACATGATATACTTTTTAAAATCTTTTGGAGGTTTTGTTTATGAAAAAAGTTTATATTGAGTCAGGGTGCATCGGGTGCGGTAGTTGCGAAGCAATATGTCCAGAAGTATTTGAGGTCGATGGAATTTCTACAATCAAAAAAGATTGCGATATTGAAAAAAACGCATCATGCATAAAAGAAGCAGCAAAAATTTGTCCTGTGGAAGTTATCAAGTATCAAGAGTAAAATTCCCTAAAAGTGCAGGGAGGATCAAATGGGAGTATTACAGAAATTAAAGGCTTATATATCGAGGAAGTCATTAATTCTTACAGAGGTTGATGTTTATAAATTTTTAGAAAATTTTTTAAATGTAGATACCAATTTTTATGTAGGAACTATTTTAAAAACTTCTGCCGAGAGATTTTTAAATAAAAATGCTTTAATTTTTTGTGGTAGATCCATTTCTTATAAAGAGCTTTATTTTAGATCCATTTTGATGAGTAAAAAACTTCAAAATCTCGGTGTTAAACCAGGTGATAAAGTTTTACTTCTTTTTGAAAATTCAATCGATTTTTATATTTCTTATTTTTCCATTTGGCAGGTAGGTGCTGTTTGTGTACCTCTTAACACTTTTTTACATGAAAAAGAGCTTTCATTAATTATTAAAGATTCAAAGCCAAATGTTGTAATATCTTCAAATAATTTAAAAAGTAAGTTCGATCTTGCAAAAGAATTTGTAGAAGAAAATTTCCCAATAATTTTGACAAATGATGATATTGATTTTGAAACAGAATTGACGGATCAAGCTTGGGAAGAATGCAAAAATTTTAAGATTGAAAAATTATCTAGTAATGCGCTTTGTTTATTACTTTATACATCGGGCTCTACTGGATCTCCTAAAGGCGTTATGCTTTCCTCGGAAAATATTATTACAAATGTGATGCAAGATATTTCAAGATTGTCTTCTATTGCGTTAAAAGTTCGAGAAAGTGTCTTAAATAAAAATGTTTCTGATGAGAAATTTTTCGCAGCTTTACCTTTATTTCACGTTTTTGCTCAAAACACATGTATTTGGTTTCCAATTATAATTGGAGCTTCGATTATTATAATTCCAAAAATTGACAGAAAAGAAATCGTAGAAGGATTAAGAGAAAAACCTACTTTATTTTTTGGAGTGCCAGCTCTTTATGCACTTTTATGTTTGATGAAAAATGCACCACTTGATTCTATAAAAATATTTGTTTCTGGTGGCGATGCTATGACGGATAAAATTAGGGGCGCATTTTCAATTATTTATGGAAGAAAAATTTGTGTAGGTTATGGTTTGACAGAAGCATCTCCTGTAGTTGCAATTCAGATTCAAGACAAAGAAACCTCTGCGAATATTGTAGGAAAATTGCTTTTAGGAATTCGCGCAGAAATAAGAGATGATGAAGGAAATGTACTTAAAAATTGTGAAATTGGTAATTTATGGCTTCATGGTAAAAATATAATGTTGGGCTATTATAATTCACCAAAAGAAACTGAAAAAGTTTTAAAAGACGGATGGCTCAATACTGGGGATTTAGCTAGATTTGATAAATCCGGAAGTTTAGAAATTATGGGAAGAACTAAAGATTTAATTATTCACAAAGGATTTAATATTTATCCTCAAGAAATTGAAAACGTTCTTCTTTCACACCCTGCAGTTTTTAAAGCAGCGGTGATAGGTAGAGATGATGTGACGGCTGGGCAAGTGCCAGTTGCTTTTATTGCCATCAGGCCTGGTAATGATGATGTTAAATTAAAATTAAAAGAATATTGCGGAAATTATCTTGCAGCATATAAAATACCTAGAAAGTTTATTTATCTTAATGATCTTCCAATGAATCCTACTGGCAAAATAGATAAAAAACAGTTGACCAAAGATTTATAAATCTCCCTTACTTAGGTATAAAATGTCACTTTTCTATGTAAAAATTAATCTTTTTTTTGGTTCTTTAATTCTTGCGGCAGTTTTCGCATTTTTAGAAACAGCTTTTACTTCTTTGCGTTTGTTTAAGCTTAAAGAGCTTGCAGAGCGAAAAAAATCGTTTGCTGCATTTTTTGAAGTTTGGGAAAATAGTCCTCGTAAAATTTTGATCGCTATTCTTATCGCAAATAATTTAGCACATGTTTTATGTTCAGTTCTTATCACAGATATAATGCAGGTTTTTTTGGGAGATACTGGTTTTGCATTAACTATTGGTGTTTTGCTTGCAACTACTATTATTTTGATCATGGGGGAGATTTTGCCAAAAAGTTATGCAAAAGAACGTTGTGACAAATTATTAAGTGCTTCTATTTGGCTTATTTTTATTTTATATAAACTGCTTTCACCTATTGTGTGTGTTTTAACCAAACTTTCAGATTTTGTTTTAAAAAGATTGGGCGGTGTTTCTTTAGAAAATAAACAAAATAATGTTACTGAAAAAGAAATAGAGTTTTTGATTGACTACAGTGACAAAGAAAAAATCATGGAAGCGCAAAAAACAGAAATGTTACAAAATATTTTTTCTTTGGGGCAGACAATGGCAAAAGATATTATGATTCCCAAAACAGATATGATTGCAATAAATGCAAATTTATCGCTTGTAGAATCTATGGATGTTTTTTCTAAATATCGCTTTACACGTCTTCCTGTGTACAAAGATGCGGAAGATAATATTATTGGATTGATTCATCAAAAAGATATATTTGAGCTTTTATACAATAAACAATCTAAAAGAGTAGATGAAATTGTAATGCCAATTTTGTTTATTCCTGAGACAAAAAAGGTTAATTTTCTGCTTACGGAGTTTCTAAAAAAACGTGTTCATATGGCAATTTTGGTTGATGAATATGGCGTTGTAACAGGACTTATAACTCTAGAAGATATTATTGAGGAAATTGTCGGCGAAATAAGTGATGAGCATGAAGTTGTGCATCAAGATATAGTTAATCTACCTGAGGGTGGATGGATGGTAGACGGTAGAGTTGATCTTGAGAGGGTGGAAGAGCTTCTTAATATTAAATTCGATGTAGAAGAATCAGTAACCGTAGGCGGATTTATAGCAGAAAAATTACAACGATTACCTAAAAAAGGGGATCAAGTTTTTTATCAAGGTTATTGTTTTCAAGTCCATCATGCTACGTCAAAACGAGTTCATAATATTCTGATATTTGCAGAATCCCAAAGTTAATTTATTTATAAAAAGATTTAATTTTAGATTCAAATTCACAAAATTAAAGGGATAAAAAGTTAGTCTAACTTTTTATCCCTTTAAAAATTCAAAAAATCGAATTTTATTTATTTAGTGGGATTCTATGAAGTACTTGAGTAGTACAGTGAGGCCCGCCATAACTTTTGGTTACGTTTTTAAAATCAAGCCAAGTTGCATCAACATTGGAATTTTTGATTCTTTCTGGATAAGTTTCACTTACACCTTTTACACCAACTATTTTATTATTACCTATGCACAAAAAATTACATCCATAATTTAGTTGTTCGCTATCAGCTATGTCTATGAGATTAAAGCCTTTTTCAATTTCTATATATTCGAAAAAGTCTTTATCTTTTTGGACGCATTCATATTTGCCTAAATTATTTTTTTTATAAACATCGACAGTTGGTCTAATAGGTCTTGTAATATCATCTCTTGTTATAAGGCCTTTTTCTCTTCTTATTTTATCAACAAGACCTTTTTTAGGTCCTAAAATATTGAAATAAGTATCGAGATGCATTTGATCTTGATGTTTAAAAGGATCTTTTACGACTGCTACTTCAGCATAACCAAAAACATCATTTTCAAATAATTGTTTTACGCCTTCGGCATTTGTTCTTAATCCTTGCCCTATTAATGCAAAATCTCCTACAGGAATAAAGTCGCCCCCTTCTAATCTTCCTTCTCCTGTTACTCTATAAATTGGTTTAATTCCAAGTTTATTAAATGCAAATTCAGTAACGTCGACTTCATGTGCCCTTTGAACAGAATTCATTTTTCCTAAAACTACACCTTTATCAGTTGTTATTTGCTGATCTCTTAGAAAATGCATATTCATTAAAGGATAAGATTGATAAGGCTCTGCTACGAATTTTGTATTTTTTTCCGTACTGTTTCTTAAATGAATTGTTGGGTGCTCTAAAATAATTCGTACAAGATCTTTAGGGTGAACTTTACTTAAAATATTTTTTTTATATTTTAGTTGTTCCTCTTTAGTTTCTTGTGACCAATTTTGAGGCATATCATAAACTAACGATTGGCTTGCAAATTCAATGAGTTGGTCTAATTCAGGACCTTCTTTTTTGCTGCCATCTTCATTAAGTGTTCCTTTTAGTAGGGCATCTGTTAGTTCAATTACTATAATATTATTTTCTCTTAATGTTGCCATATAATTCAAATGTTCTTTTTGAGCTGCGCAAGTATCGAATGAGTCCTCAAATAGAGCTGCATTGGCATGCAGCAAGCCATAAAATACTTCTTGTCCTGGAGTATGCATTAAAATTACTTCTGGTTTATCCCATTCCGCACTTACTCCGACTGCCCAAGAATGTAAAGATTGTTTAGAAAATACGATTGATAAAATTGCAGCAAATAAAACTTTTTTATGAGTTAATTTAATCATAAAATTCCTTTAAATATGTTTTTAAACGGTTTATACAGGAAATTGCGCAATTTGTTATATTGTAATGATTTGTTAAAATTTGAAAAGATAAATTTAATCTACTTGATAAAAAAGTTTTATTTGCATAATTTATCAGAAATCCATTGATGTTTTTTCCTTATGTATATTATTAAAGCTCAAGGTGTAGAGATGAAAAAAATTTTGTTTGTATTAGGTTTAAGTATTGTTTTTTTTAGCAGTTGGTATTTGTTTAAACATGGAAAAAAAACAAATTCTAATGATGTTATTATTGTAGGTACTAATGCGGAATATCCACCATTTTCGTTTGTTAAGAATGATACTATCGTAGGTTTTGATATAGATATAATTTCTGAAATTTGTAAAAGATTAGGTAAAAAAATAATTATCAAAGATATGCCTTTTGATGTTTTAATTCCAGAAATTCAACGAGGATCTATTAATTTGATAGCAGCTGGCATGACCCCTACTGAAGAAAGAGCTAAAGAAGTTATTTTTACACAATGTTATTTTGTAGGTGATCCTTTAGTTATAATATCGCCATCAAATAAATCTTTAACAAAAATAGATCAATTGTTTGGAAAAGAAGTAATTGTAAATGAAGGGTATACCGCTGATTTTTATATGACTTCTTTTAAAGAAATAAAACTTAAAAGATTACAAACACCTGCAGCTGCTTTCCTTGCATTAGATGCAGGTAGAGCGGATGCTTATGTTGTAGCTCGATCTACGGTATCTTCTTTTTTTAAACAATATGGAAATGAAAAATTTATAGTTACTTCAATCCCTAATACAGAAGAAAAATATGCAATAGCAGTTTCTCCTTGTAATTCAGATTTATTACCCAAACTTAACAATATTTTAGATGATATGAAAAAAGATGGTACTTTGGATCAGTTAAAGCAAAAATGGGGATTAAATTAATGGATTTTATTTTTTTAAATGAATCTTTTTTTTATTTATTGCGCGGTGCTTTGGTTAGTATCCGTATAGCTGGAATTGCTTGTTTAATAGGTTTAATTGGTGGGACAGTTCTTGCTTTGGTTCAAACGGGTTCAAACAAATTTTTACGAGTTTTAGTTACATTATATATTACTCTTATTAGAGGCACTCCGATGCTTGTGCAAATAATGATTGTTTTTTTCATTTTGCCTCAATTAGGAATAAATTTTTCAGCATTTTGGTCTGCTGTTTTAGCGATAGGTATGAACAGTAGTGCTTATTTGAGTCAGATAATAAAAGCTGGAATTTTATCCATAGGAAAAGGACAATGGGAAGCAGCTCAAGTTTTGGGGTTTAATAAAGCACAGACTATGAAATTTATTATTTTACCGCAGGCTTTACGAGTTATTATTCCTGCTTTAGGAAATGAATTTATTACATTGCTTAAAGATTCTAGTTTAGCTTCAACTATAGGTGTTGTGGAACTTGTAAAAGAGGGATCGTTAATAATAAGCAAAACTTATAAAGTGATTCCTGTTTATTGTTTAGTTACTATAATATATTTAATTATGACAACCATTCTTTCGGTGGCTCTTGTTAGATTTGAAAAAAGGATAAAAAGACATGCTCATAATTGAAAATCTTTCAAATACTATTCATGGGAAAAAAGTTTTAAAAAATATTTCTCTGCGAATTAAACATGGAGAAATTGCTGTTTTACTTGGTTCATCCGGGGTTGGTAAATCGACCTTACTTCGAGTTTTGAATAATCTTAATTCTTTTGATTCAGGCGATATTACACTTGATGGAAAATCTTTTGATTTTGATAAGGTTAATCAAAGTCATACTGTTGGAATGGTATTTCAACACTTTAATCTTTTTGATCATTTGACTGTAAAAGAAAATATTACACTTGCTTTGGAAAAATTGCTTAAAAATAGTAAAAAAGAAGCTGAAAAAACAGCAATTGATTTATTGAAAAAGTATGGGCTTGAAGATTTTGCAAATTCATTTCCTGCTGATTTATCGGGGGGACAAAAACAACGGCTTGCCATTGCGCGTACTGTTGCTCTTAAGCCTAAAGTTATTTGTTTTGATGAGCCAACTTCTGCTTTAGATCCTATGCTCAAAAATTTTGTTGCCGAAAGTATTCAAGATCTTGCAAAACAAGGATATATAGTTTTGGTAGCGTCGCATGACATAATGTTACTTGAAAATCTTGTCTGTACTATTTATTTGATGCAGGAAGGCAATATTGTTCAAGTTGCTGATTCTTTGGATTTTATAAAAAATAAAGAAAATTACGCGCTTATAAATGCTTTTATAAAAGGAAGATAATATATCAATTTTATAATTGAAAAAAAAGGCCGT
The DNA here is from genome assembly GCA_003511165.1 of Candidatus Dependentiae bacterium. Lineage (NCBI taxonomy): Bacteria > Candidatus Babelota bacterium. Next base: position 33,769 of record DOJW01000008.1, on the reverse strand, counting down.
TGAGCAAATTTACTCAACGGCCTTTTTTTATTTAAAGTTTTATTATTTCTTCATAAAACAACAACTTTTTCCAGATTTTGGACAAGCTGTTTGAAATTTGAATATGATTAACCCAATTATTAAAAGAGAAACAAATGGGAGTATATAAATTACGCTTCCGATTTCGATCCAGCTAAAATATCCCAAGATTAAGCAAGAAATGATTCCTATTATAGGAGTTATTATTTCTTTGAGCGCATTCTTTTTAACTAAAATTACTATTAAAGAAACTAAAGTTAAAGTTAATGTAAACAACTGTCCAAGGTTTGTTATAGAAATCAATGTAACTTTGTGATTTATTAAAGATAAAAAGGCAAAAGCTAAAAAGCTTTGTGTAAACATTGCTGTATAAGGTCTGTGAAAAACATTCATTTTTTTTAAAAAATTGGGGAAAAATACTATTTTTTCTTTTGCCATAGAGTTTAAAAGAAAGCTTTGTGCATTTACTTCTCCATATATTGCACCGGCATAAGAACAAAATATAGACATTATGATAATTGTGCTTATTGCGGATAATATTAAAGGGGAAGTGATGTAGAGGAAGCTTATAAATCCGCTTGTGCCTTGAGTTGCAAGATTTTCAAATCCCATTATTTGAATTAATCCAAGATGAAATACTGTATAAATTAGTACGGTGATAAAGAAGCCAAGAAGAATTGCGCGGGATGCATTTTTTTCACCTTCTTCTATTAGATGGCTAATGCTGCAACAGGATTCAAATCCCCAGAATCCGAATATTGCTAAAGGGATAGAGTATTTTAGGTCTAACAAAGAGTAATTTGGGGCTGAATATCCTTTTAATATTAATTTCCCACTTAATAATAAATACAAGGCTGCGAGTATAAGAATGATAAGAGGTAAAAGTTTTGCGAATGTTAAAATGGATTGAATTTTGCTAACAATTTTAATACTTATCAAGCTTAATAAATAGAAAATTGCAAAGAAAAATAAATTAAAAATTATTGGATGTGCTGCGATTAAAGGTAAATCAAATCTAGCTATTAAAAGTTCTCTAAACGAAAAGCCTTGAACAGACATTGCGCCTAAATATGTTAAAAAATATGCCCAACCGCATAAAAAACCGGCTGTAGTTCCAAGACCGCTTCTTGCATAATTGAAGAAGCTACCTTCGTCTGGAAGAAATTTTGAAATTTTAGCAATGCTGAAAACTAGGGGTAAAAATATGATGGCACTTAATCCCCAACCTAAAAAACTTAAAGGACCAGATTTTTGAGCCATGATTGGAGGCGTAATAAAAATTCCAGCTCCGATCATAATATTTATGTTAATAACAATAGCGGCGAACAAAGATATTTTGGGATGCTTTTTTTCAGACATTTTCTTCCTTTATTTTTATAGAGATGAATACTGCGGTAAATCATAAAATCTCAAATTTGTAAGGTATATTATAAAAACAAAAATAACAATACAAATAGAACTGTGAGGCTATTGATGTTGAATATAATAAGATGTTAGTGGAATAGTTTAAATAATATATTTTCTTGAAAATTTGAAATGGTGTGATAATATTGGCAAGGTATAGGTCTTTGGTCCTATTTGCAAAAAATGCAAGGTAAGGTAGTAATAAAGAAAAGATAAGATTTGGTTTTTACATTAAGGATAAATATGAAAAGTAAAATGCAGATAACTTCTAAGATTTTAGTAGGCGGTTTAATTTTAACAGCCTTAACAGGATGCGGCGGTTTGTTTAAAAAAGATAAAGAAGAAGGCGCAGCTTTAATAACAATCAATGGCGAAGCAGTTCTTAAGCAAGGCGAATTTAACAAATACCTAGAACAATTTCTTCAATTACCTCAACTTCGTGGCGCAATGACAATCGAAACAATGCCTGAAGTTATGAAAAAGAATATTCTTCAAAGTTTAGTAGACCAAAAAGTTGTTCTTTATTGGGCAAAGAAAAACAGCGTAGAAGGTAATGCCGAATTCAAGAAAAATCTTAATGATTTAATCAAACTTGTTACAGACCAATCAATGATCAAGTTTTTCGAAAAAGATACATTCGACAATATAAAGATTTCAGAAGACGATTCAAAAGCAGAATTTGAAAAAAATAAAAAAAGATTTGTTAAAGCTGAAGGCGGAGTTGCTGTAGTAGGAATTAGCTTTGAAAAACCAATGGATGCAACAGCATTTATGAGCAGAATCAAAGGCAAAGAAGCAAATTTTGAAGTAATAGCAAAAGAAACTAAATCGGGCGTTTTCAGAAATTTTGGCCGAGTTGAAAAAGATTCTAATATTCCAGGTATGCCAAATATGAATTCAGTTTTAGCAGCTGCAACATTCCCAACAATCAAAATGGTAAAAGATGGAAGATTGACATGGGTAATTTGTGGAATCGATAAGAAAGAAGCAGAATATAGAACTTTTGAAGAAGCTAAGAAAGAAATCGAAGACCAACTTAAAATGCAAAAGTTTGGCGTAGAGTTCAAAAACAGAATCGACGGTTTGAAAAAAGAATACAAAATTGAACTTAATGAAGCTGCTTTAGCTCCAAAAAAAGAAGAACCAAAAGCTGAAGAAAGCAAAAAATTAGCAGAAAATGAAACACCAAAATGTGCTTGCGATGAATGCGGCGAAAAACATGCAGAAGAAATGAAAAAAGAAGAACCAAAAACTGAAGAAGCTGCAACTGAAGCAGAGCATAAAGAAGAAGATAAAGACTAATTTATTAAATATTTAATAAGTTTGTGTGGGGCAAGGTGCAATGCGCTTTGCCCCATTTTTTTAGAAAAAAACTAGGAGAAATGTGAAAAAATTATTTTTGCTTGGGGGTTTGTTTTTAATAAATAATTTTTGTTATTCGAGAGAGCTTGTCAATAAAGAGACCGTGAAGGTAAATGGAGTTAGTATTTTGCTCTTAGATTTAGAAATTCCTCATATCGGTTTTGAAGCAAAAAAATATACAATAGATGATGCGATAGCCCAAGAGCTTTATTTTCAAGAAGCTTTAAAGAAGAAATTAAATGCTACAGGGACAGATTTAGAAAAACAAATTTCTAGCATGAAAAATTCACAAAACATAAAAACGGATGAAGAGCTTGAATCTTTTTTGAAAAAAGAAGGTTATACATTAAAACGATATAAACTTGAACTTATAAAATTTATGTCTGTTAATAACCTTTTGCAGCTTGAGGTCAAAAGTAGAATATTTGTTACGACTCAAGAGTTAGAAGAATATTACCAGAAAAATCCACAGTGGGAAGAAGCTGAATTTATCTTGAAAACATGCATTATTCCTTTTAAAGAAGTAAAAGATGAAAAAGATATTTTGAAGAAAAAAGATTTGGCATGGATTCAAACCGATTGGGTAAAAAAAGAAGATCTTTCAGAGGAAATGTCTTTTATTTCTGATATGCAAAAAGGGGATATTTCAAAGCCCATTAAAACAGCAAAAGGTTATCAACTGGTACAGATTGTTGATAAAAGAGAAAAACATTTAAAACTTCTTGATGAAGTGGCTGTTGAAGTTCGAAAAAAAATTCGTGAAGAAAAAATGGAAAAATTTGAAAAAGAATATTTAAAAGAACTTAAAGATAAGGCTTTTATAGAGTATTTGGATTAAAAATAGCTAAACAAAATTAAAAAAGAAAAGTTGTAAATGAAGTTTGAATTTTAGAAATTTTATTTAATAAGGATTAATTTTATGTTTAAAAATAAACTTTGTTGTTTGATTATGCTTGCAGCTTTTTCTTTTGGTTTTGTTAAACCAATTCAAGAAAGTACTTCGACGGTTTTAGCTTCTGTTGGTGGTGCTACGACTGCAGCGGTTGTTTATGGTGTTTGTGATTCTTGCGGAATGGGCAATTTTAAATTTTTAGCAAGTTTGGGAGCTGGCGCTACTGCTGGATTGCTTGCAAAGTTATTTTTTGATCAATTTACTCCACAAGGAAGATTAAAAAGAGCTATAAGCAAGATTGCTTTAGCTGAAGCATGTGAAATAATTTCTTACAATATTACTTCAGAAAAAGATCTAATTTCTTTTTCAAGAAGAGTTTATATAGCAAGTAATTATCCTTTAGTTTTAGCAAATATAGAGCTTAATGAAATACGTCTTAATCTAATTGATGCAAAAGGCCTTCTATATGCTGCTTTAAATGAGTCTTTAGATAAAAAAGATTTTTGTGAAAAAGTTAAATTTTATATTCAAAAAAATGATTTGCTTTTAAAAAGAGTCATAGATTCTATGGAAATTATTACAAGAGATAATCTTTATTCAGTTGAATTCGAGAGGTATCAGAAATATCAACTTGCACTAGCAGAAATGGCTCAACGAGAAAAATTTCACAATGAAGATAGATGGCAAAAAGAAAGAAGCTTAAATCAAAAAGAACGTCTCAATGATAATCTGGTTGATGCAATTAAAAATCGATAAATTTAAAGGTAATAAATTAAAAAACAGGATAAAGAGTCTTGTTATTATGGAAATTTATAATATTTTAGGTTGATTCACGATTTATATTAAGGCGACAAATTTTTGTCGCCCTTTTTTTATGTTTTGCATCTTTTTACTTCTCCCAGTACAATATTTAAATATTAATTTATTCAAAAAAGGTTTTGCAGTATGAAGCCGATTGTTCTTGTAGTAGGTACTCGCGCAGAAGCTCTAAAATTAGTTCCTCTTTATATAAAATTGAAGGAAGAAAACTTTTTTGTTTATCTTTGTGGAACATTTCAACATGCAGAAATGCTTCGGCAGGTTTTCGATCTTTTTAATGTTTCTCCCGATTTTAATTTGGATATAATGGTTCCAAATCAAGATCTTTTTCATGTTCATGTTGCGGCTTTAGAAAAAACTAAAGAAGTTTATCAAAAAATTAATCCTGCTCTTGTTATCGTTCATGGTGATACGACTACAACTTTATGCGCTGCAATGGCAGCTTTTTATATGCGTATTCCTATAGCACATGTTGAAGCTGGACTTCGAACCGGAAATATGTATTCTCCATTTCCTGAAGAAATGAATCGAAAAGTTGTTGGTCAAATTGCTACGTATCATTTTTCTCCTACGGCCCTTGCAACTGCCAATATTTTGGCAGAAGGTGTATCGCGTGAAAATGTTTTTTGCACTGGTAATACAATAGTCGATTCATTGCAATTTATTTCTCGTAAAATTTTGTCAAAAGAAGTTTTGGTAAATTCGGATTTGATTTTTAAAGTTGATGAGTGTAAAAGAAAAAATAAAAAAATAATTTTACTTACAGCGCATAGACGGGAATCTTTTGATGGAGGTTTAAATCGCATTTTTTCTGCTATTAAAACTTTTGCAGAAAACTATCAAGATGTAGAAATTTTCTATCCCTCGCATCCAAATCCCAATGTTTTAAAAGCGATCGAAGAGTCAGAGTTAAAAGAAATTTCTAATATTTCAATAATGCCGCCACTTATTTATAAGGATTTAGTTTATATTTTGATGAATTGTGATTTTGTAGCAACCGATTCAGGTGGAATACAGGAAGAGGCTGTTAGCCTCGGTAAAAAAGTTTTATGTTTACGTGATGTGACAGAGCGATATGAAGGCGTTTGGGAAGGTTCTGAAATTCTTGTTGGTACAAATGTAGAAAAGATTTTGGATGGTCTTCAAAAATTTTATCAGCAAGATTATTATTCCTCTAAACCATCATCTATTTATGGTGATGGTAATGCGTGCACGCGAATTGCATCGATTCTAAAATCAAAATTAAATTTGGAAATTCCAAATTCTTTAATTAGGTCTGGGATTGTAAAATTGGAAAAAATTTAAAAGGGTGATCTTATGAAACAAATAGCTGTTATAGGACTTGGTTACATCGGTTTACCTACGGCTATTTTGGCTGCAAAAAGTGGTTATGATGTTTTGGGTTTTGATGTTGATGAATCTAAAATTTGCAAAATTAAAAATGGTGATCCATCGATAATTGAGCCACAAATTAAAGAAAATTTGTTAGATGTTTTATCAAGTGAAAAATTTGAAGTTTCATCTATTCTAAAACCGGCAGATTGTTTTATTGTAGCTGTTCCAACTCCTTTTAAAGAAGGTAAAAAAGCAGATTTAAGTTTTGTATTTTCTGCGGCAAAATCTATCGCAAAAGTTTTGAAAAAAGATGATTTGATTATTTTAGAATCAACTATTCCTGTAGGTACAACAGAGCTTGTTGCAGAATTTTTAGAAAGAGAAAGTGGACTTGTAGCAAAAAAAGATTTTTTGGTAGCTCATTGTCCAGAGCGGGTTTTGCCAGGTAGAATTTTTTATGAGCTTGTCAAAAATGACCGTGTTGTTGGTGGAATAGATCAAGAATCTTGCAATGCAGCGAAAAAATTTTATGCTGCATTTGTTGAAGGTGATATTCATACAACAGATGATAAAACGGCAGAAATGGTAAAACTTGTTGAAAATAGTTCTCGCGATGTTCAAATCGCTTTTGCAAATCAAGTTGCAGCTATGGCACGTGATGCAAAAATAGATCCTTACGAAGTTATAAACCTTGCAAATCGTCATCCTCGAGTAAAAATTTTAAATCCAGGCTGCGGTGTGGGTGGGCATTGCATAGCTGTTGATCCTTGGTTTTTGATAGAAAGTTTTCCTAAAAGTACAACATTGTTGCAGTCAGCTCGAGATGTAAATGATTTGCGCCCGCGTGAGATTATTAATGAAGTTTCTAAATTGGTTGAAAAGATAAAACAAGAAAAAAATATTTTAAAAGTAAAAGTTTTAGTTTTAGGTTTAACCTTCAAACCAGGTGTTGATGATTTACGTGAATCGCCAGCTCTCAAGATCGCTAAAGATTTAAATTTGCAAAAAGATGTTGATTTATTTGCATGTGAACCAAATGTTACTAGTGAAAAAATTAGTCATTTAGGTTTTTTGTCTACAGCTTTAAATGAAGGTTTGAAAAATTGTGATTTAATAGTTTCTTTGGTTTTACACAAAGAATTTAAAAATATTCCTTTAAATATAATTCAATCAAAATTAATTATTGATACATGTGGTTTGATACATGAGCTTGAAAGAGGAAAAGAATGAAGCAACTTTTTTTACAAAAGGGTAGCGTTTTAATTAAAAATGTTCCGATTCCGCAATATTCCAAAAATGATGTGGTTGTACGAACTTATTATTCATTTATTAGTTCTGGTACAGAAATTGCGACTTTAAACGAATCTGGAAAATCTCTTTTGAAAAAATTTATTAGCAATTTTTCAGATAATTTCAAAAAAGTAAAAGCAGCAGTAAAGGATAATGGTATTCAAGGAACATTATCTTTGATTAATAGCAAAAAAAGCGAAGTTATTCAGCTTGGTTATTCTTGCTCTGGACAAGTAGTTGCTGTTGGTAGTGATGTAGAAAAATTTAAAATTGGAGATTATGTTGCTTGTGCGGGGGCTGGTTTTGCAAATCATAGCGAAATTGTCTGCGTTCCTTCTAATCTTATTGTAAAATTACAAAGTGATGAATATTTAAAACAATCATCTTTGGCTGCTATCGGATCCATAGCGATGCAAGGTTTTAGGCGTGCAAATTTATCCTTGGGAGAGGTGGTTTGCGTTGTTGGTTTAGGACTTATTGGACAATTGACTGTTCAGATAGCAAAAGCAGCAGGTCTTTTTGTAGTAGGTATAGATATAGAAGAAGAGCGAATTTCTTTAGCTAAAAGTTTTGGTTGTGATTTGGTTTTAAATTCTAGTCGAGATGATGTTAAAAAAAATATTGATTTTTTTACGCAGCATTATGGTGTTGATGCAACTATAATCACAGCAGCTTCAGCTTCAGGCAAAATAATTCAACAAGCAATGGAAATTACACGTAAAAAGGGAAAAGTTGTTTTGGTAGGAGATGTAAAAATAGATTTTGATCGCAGTCCTTTTTATAGCAAAGAAATAGATTTTTTGATTTCTTGTTCTTATGGTCCGGGACGATATGATCAATCTTACGAAAATGAATGTAAAGATTATCCTTTTGCTTATGTTCGTTGGACTGAAAACCGAAATATGCAGCTTTTTGTAAATATGATTGTACAAAAAAAGATAAATATTGATTCTATTATTTCTCAAGAATTTTCAGTTGATGATTCAATCGAAGCTTATAAAGCTTTGAAAAATAAAAAATCTTTGGGAATTGTGCTTTCTTATAAAAATAATTCTGATCTCTTGGTAAACAATGTATCAAAAGAAAATTTTGATTTGAATTTATCTAAGCCTTATATTGCAACGTATCAAAATATTTTAAAGACTGCCATTGTAGGTACAGGTGGATTTGCAAAGGTAAAATTATTACCACTACTATCAAAACGAAAAGATTTAAAAATTGAAGCAATTGTTGATCTTCAATCATCGCAGAGTATAAATATTGGTAGTCAGTATGATTCTGCAATAGTTACAAATGATTTGAATGCTATTTTAGAAAATGAAGAAATAAAGTTGATAGTTGTTGCAACTCCTCATAAATTACATTTGCAGCAAACTTTATCTTGTTTAAAGGCGGGTAAAGCTGTTTTCGTTGAAAAGCCAGCAGCTGTAACATGCGAAGAATATTCGTCGCTAAAATATTTTTTGAACAATGCAAAAAATTATTTATATTGTGTTGATTTTAATCGCTCATTTGCACCTTCTATTTTAAAAATCAAAAAAGAAATAAAAAAAAGAAATTCACCATTGGTTATAAATTATCGAATGAATTCTGGTTTTATATCTAAAGATCATTGGATACAGTCGATTGCAAATGGTGGTCGAATCATAGGCGAGGCGTGTCATATTTTTGAACTATTTAGTTATTTAACAGAATCGATTCCTACATTTGTTTCCGTAAGCGCGATTCATTCAAATTCGGATGATTTATTATCGTCTGATAATTTTGTTGCAGCCGTAACTTTTTCGGATGGATCAATGTGTTCTTTGATTTATACATCGCTTGGTAACAATGCACAGACAAAAGAGCTGATGGAAGTTTTCTTTGATGGCAAATCGATTGTGATGGATGATTATAGGCAAATTTCTGGTTATGGTGTTGATATTAACGAAAAATATTTACAGCAAGATAAAGGTCATGAATCATTATTAAATCAATTTATTGATGAGGTAAAAAAAGAAGATTTTGTTTCACCAATTTCTTCGCAGCGAATTTTGTTTGCTACGAAATTAAGTTTGATTGTTGATGCACTTTCAAAACAAGGTGGCGGATCTGCAATTTTGCATTCAGATGATCTAGAAATATTTTTTGATGATTATAAAAATTGTAAAAATGTTGCATGTAAAAATATTAATACAAATTTTAAGGAAGATTTGTTATGAAAGCCAAAAAGGTAGTAGTAATTGGCGCAGGGCCAGCGGGTTTAACCGCTGGCTTTGAGTTTTCTAAATTTAAAAATTTTGAAATTGTTATATTAGAAAAAGATGAAGCTGTTGGTGGTCTTGCAAGGACTTTTGATTATAAAGGCTACAAATTTGATATTGGACCGCATCATTACATTACTGATTCACCAAAAATTGAAAAATGGTGGAAAGATTTAATGGAAGATGATTTTATTCCTTTGAAGCGTTTTACAAGAATTTATTATAAAAATAGATTTTTTAATTACCCTCTTGAAGCAATGAATGTTTTAAAAAATTTGAATTTTTTTGAATGTGTAGCATGCGTTGGAAGCTATGCAAAAGTAAAAATTGCGCCTAAAAAAGATGTGAAAAGTTTTCAAGATTGGGTTTCAAATAGATTTGGTAAAAAGCTTTTTGGTATGTTTTTTAAAACTTATACAGAAAAAGTTTGGGGAATTAAGTGTGAGCAAATTTCTGCTGATTGGGCTGCACAGCGCATAAAAGGACTTTCGCTTTCTAATGCTATTTTTTATGCTTTTTTTGGAAAATGGTTTAAGAAAAATGCTCCTAGAACACTGCAAAGCAGTTTTTATTATCCTTCCTTAGGTTCCGGAAGTTTGTGGGATAGAGTTAGAGATAAAATATTGCAAAATCAAAATTCAAAAATATTTTGTAATTCCAATGTGGTTGAAATAGCTCATCAAGATGGTCTGATTAAAAAAGTTGGTATTTTAGACAAGAGTGAAGAATCTAAAATTCAGTTTTTTGAAGCAGATGAGTTTTTATCTTCTATGCCTCTTCAAGAGTTAATTTTTGCTCTTCGACCTTATGCGCCACAAGAAGTTATTGAAGCAGCTTCGAAATTAAGATATCGCGGACTTATAACTGTAAATTTAGTTGTAAATAAAAAAAATGTGATTCCAGACCACTGGATGTACATTCATGATGCAACTGTGAAAATGGGGCGCATTGGGAATATGAACAATTTTTCGATGAAAATGTCCGCACGAGAAGATCATACCGCAATTGATTTAGAATATTTCGCTTTTACGGATGAAGAATTTTGGTTAAAGAGTGATGAAGAATTACTTGAAATCGGAAAGCGAGAATTAGAAAAAATAAATATCGTAAAATATCCTGAAATTATAGATGGCATGGTTTTAAGGTCTAATCAGGCGTATCCAATTTATGATGAAAACTATCAGGAAAATTTAAAAATAGTCCTTGATTATTTATCCAATTTTTCAAATTTACATCTTATGGGTCGCAACGGCTTACACCGATATAACAATATGGATTTAGCTATGGAATCAGCAATTATTATTGTTGATAAAATATTGCAAAAACAAAATCTAAATTCAAAAGTTGTAAAGAATGAAAAAGAAATTATTGTGAATTAAAAATAATAAAAAGGATATTGAATGAAGTTTCATTTTTTTAGATTTTTAATAATATTAATTTATTCATCTTTATCGTTTTTAATTTTTTTTAATATTTCTTTACTTTCGATAATGGAAAATGATTCTGCAGCATATGTTGGATATTTAAATTGTTTTGAACGATGTGGCGCTTTTAATACTATTGGTGATCATATTTGTCATAACTGGTATAGTTTAGGATATCCCGCATTTATGGTATGCATTAGATCGTTATTGGGAAAAAGCTTTTGGCCCGTGATTTTTATACAGATTTTTTTAGCAATTTTGATAATATTTTTAATTTTTAAAATTGCATCTTATTTTTTTTCGCGAAAAGTTGCAAATTTAAGCATGATTTTAGCTTCTTTTAGTTTGGGTATTTTGTTATACCCTTATTTTATTTTAACGGAAAGTTTGCTTTGCTTTTTGCTTTTGTTTGGGTTTGAGCGATTTGTTTCATATCTATTTAGCGGGAAATTAAGTTCTTTAATTTTATCAGCTTTATTATTTGGACTATCAATTGTTGTAAAATCAGCAGCTATATTTTTTGTTCCTTTTTTAGCTATTATTTTGCTTTTTGTGAAACAAGGTTTTTCAAAAAAAATTATTAATGCAGCTATATTTTTATTCTTTTTTTTGCTTCCTGTTTTTGGGTATGTTTTGCGCAATCAGCAAGTTTATGGATACTTTTACTTAAAATCGGTAGATAAGGTTAATTTGTATGGTTTTTATCTGCCGGAAGTTTATGCCGAAAGTGAAAATATTCCTTTTGATGATGCAAATAAATATGTTAGATCTTTAATTCACGTTGATAATTTTGCATCTGGAGAAGGGTACAAAGAGGTACATGAATTATTTTGCAAAACTATAATAAAACATCCATTTTTAGCGGTTAAAATATGGATGAAAAATGTTATGAAAACTTTTTTAGGTCTTTATACAAATCATTTAAAAGTTCTGCTTTATCCAGAAATAAAAGATAACAATGGTTATTGTTCCTTTTTTAGTTTACAGGGAAGCTTTATTCAAAAAGTATGGAAATATCTTTCTTTTCATACTAATTCTAAATTTTTAGTTTTATTGAGTATTTTTGAAGTTATATGGAATGTTTTAAGATATTTATTTGTTTTAATTGCATTATCCTTTTTATTTTTAAAGCGTAAATTTTTATTATTTGTTTTGTTTAGTAGTTATATCTTTTATTTTTCTATAATTTCTGGTCATGCCGGATGCGCTCGTTTTAGGTTTTTGTTTGAACCAATTTTGATAATTTTAACGGCGGTTGGAATTTTTATTTTGTATAATTTTGTTTTTGGCAAAAAAGAAGAGATCTTTTTAAAGTAAAATGCTTTTAGGAGAGAAGGTATGAATTTTATTGAAACGATAAAAAAAGAGAAGAAATTTTTATTCATTCTGTTTTTAATAGCTTTTTTAGTGCGTGCTTTTATTTTTGTTACATACCTGAGCAAGAATGAAAATTATTTTCAGGTTGATTCAGATGCGTATCATAAAATCGCTACAAACATTGCGGAAGGTAAGGGCATTTCAGCGGATGGAAGTTCACCTCAATTTTATAGACTTCCAGGGTATCCAGCTTTTTTATCCGTTTATTATAAAGCTGTAGGTGTTGATCCCAAAAATGTTTTGTGGATACAAATTATTTTCGCTTCGCTTATTCCAATTTTGATATTTTTGCTTTCTCTTGTTTTGTTTCCAGGATATTTATTACTTGCGAGAATTGTCTCTATTTTTAGTTGTTTTCATTTTGGATTGGTTTTGTATTCTGGATTTTTTATGACGGAATCGATTTTTATACTTTTTTTTCTTTTGTTTGCGATTTTATTTTTCTCTCAAATATATCTTTTTTTTATTCCTAGAAAACGATCTTCATCTTTACTTGAAACCGTCATTTGCGCGGATGAAATGTGCCAAGGTCCAGGATTTATAGAACTTTGCGAAAAAATAGATGAAGACGATGATAAGAAATTTCGTAATAATTTAATTTGGAAACTGTTTTTAGCGGGCATTTTTTTAGGTTTAGCAGGTTTATTTAGGCCGGTAGGACATTATTTTATAGTTTTATCTTTGGTTGTTATTATTTTTTCAAATCTTAAATTTGCTGAAAAAATATGGGGTAGTTTAAGCATATTTATAGGTTGGGTTATTCCGGTTTCTTTTTGGTTAATTAGGAATTTTGTTTTAACAGGATATTTGTTTTTTCACACACTTCCAGGGGGACATTTTTTAAATCTTTCAGCTTCACGAGTTGCGATGACTGTGCAAAATTGTTCTTACTGGGATGCTCGTACAAATTTAAATAAAGAAGCAGCTGCAAATATTGCTCAAAAAGAGGTAGAACTTGGAAGAAAGCTGCAAGATATAGAAGTCTGTAATGAATCGCTTAATGTAGCCACTAAATATTTTAAAAAGTACCCAACAATAGCTATGAAATTTTGGTTAACAGATATGCTTAGAACTTCGCTATCCCTTTATTCTTCAGAGTTGGTAGTGATAAATTCGAAAGAAAAAATTGATTACTTTGACAAAAATAGAACCGTTTTTTCTTTGTTTAAAAGGTATTTAGTCCCTCCGATATCAAATAAATTTCTTATTTTTATAATTTATTTAGAGATTATATTATTCTTATTTGTTTTACTTGGATTTGGGTTCTTTATTTTTAATGTTTTTAGAAATTTTAAAAATAGAAAAAATGATTTTTCGAATCTTTTTAAAGTGATACCATTTATGGCTTTATTTATTGTTATTGCTCTTTCGGGAGGTTATAGTCGAATGCGATTACCGATAGAGCCTTTTTTAATGATTTTTGCATTTAAATTTTGGATTGAGTTTTTTAAAATTAACAAAGAAAATTGATAAAAAATGTGTGGAATTGCCGGTTATTTAAATCTAACGCGTCAGAATTTTAAAGTAGAAGAGTCTGTTTTAAATGATATGCAAACAGCTATCGCACACCGCGGGCCTGATGGTATTGGGTTATGGAAAGATGATAATTTTGGCATAGGTTTTGTGCATCGAAGGTTGAGCATTATAGATCTTTCTGATGCCGGTAATCAACCGATGATGGATGCTGAAAAAACGATAGTTATTTGCTTTAATGGTGAAATTTATAATTATCAGCAAATTCGAAAAGAACTCCAAAATTTAGGATACAAATTTATTTCCAATTCAGATACAGAAGTTTTGATTTATGCTTATAAAAATTGGGGTATAGATTTTATCAAAAAGCTCGAAGGTATTTTCGCGATTGCTCTTTTTGATTTGCACAAAAATGAATTTTATTTAATTCGGGATAATATAGGTGTAAAACCTGTTTATTTTTCAAATCAAAATGGAGTTTTTGCGTTTGCTTCAGAGATAAAAGCTTTATGGCAAATTTCATATTTTTCTAAAGAAATAAATGATCTTGGACTATATCACTATTTAACTTTTTTGGTCTCTCCAGCTCCAATGACTTTGTATAAAAATGTTTATAAGTTACCTGCTGGGTTTTATATAAAAATTGATTGTTATAAAAAAGTTGAATATCACAAGTGGTATTCTGCGGTTATTGCTGGCTCAAGAGAATATAAAAATGAAAAATTTTGTCAGGATGAACTTCATAGACTTCTTTTTGCTTCAATAAAAAAACAAATGATAGCGGATGTGCCTGTCGGGGTTTTTTTATCCGGCGGCGTTGATTCAAGTCTTAATGTTGCACTGATGTCTCAATTTTCAAATAATTTAAAAACTTTTAATGTTGTTTTTGAAGATGGTTTGGAGTTTGATGAGCGATCTTGGGCGAAGAAAGTTGCCGATAAATTTGGTACAAATCATCATGAAAAAGTAATTTCTGAAAAAGAAGCTTTTGATGCTTTTTCAAATATTGTTTATCACCAAGATGAACCGCTTGCTGATTGGGTTTGTATTCCTTTGTACTTTGTTTCAAAACTTGCAAGAGAAAATGGAATAACGGTTGTGCAAATCGGTGAGGGAGCAGACGAGCTTTTTAGTGGATACGGTTCCTATGCAAATTTTGTAGATTTTTATAAGAAATGGTGGCAACCAACTCAAAAACATTTGCCTAAAATTGTTAGACAATTTCTTTATAGAACCGCATCTCCTTTCTTAAGATCACAATATTCGGACTATTTAAGAAATTTGGCTTATGATCGAAGTTTATTTTGGGGAGGAGCTGTTGCCTTTCGAGAATCTGCCAAAAAGAATTTATTTTTGAAATCTAGAGAAAAAAAATTAGATCCAATTTGTAGCAAGATTTATCAAAATTTTGATTTAGGTTTTGATAGTTATAATGTTGTTGATTATCATTTATCTGAATTTAAAAAATTAGATCCTAGCGGTGATTTTTTGAAATCTATGATTTATTTGGAGTTTCAAAATCGACTTCCAGAATTACTTTTGATGCGTGCTGATAAGATGACAATGGCTCACAGCCTAGAGGGAAGGGTGCCCTTTTTGGATAAAAATTTAGTTGAATTTGGATTTGCGATATCTTCAGATTTAAAATACAAAAATGGAATTACAAAATATATTCTCAAAAAAGTGGCAGAAAAGCATCTGCCACATGATCTTATATATCGTAAAAAAATCGGATTTGCGGCTCCTGTGAAATATTGGCTTTCTAAAGGAAAATATTTTAAACCTTACTTTGAAAGTGTACTTCAGGATAAAAACAACTTTTGGCGACAATATATTAATTTTGCGGAAGTTCAAAAGTTGTTTGCACAACACATTGCGGGGAAAAAAGATCTTTCTCCTCAACTTTGGTTGTTATTGAATTTGTTTGAAGTAAAAATTTAGCAGATAGTTTTTGGCAAGGTTGAATTTTACCATAACTAGGCGAATAAAATCCTATACTCTTTTCTAAATTTAACTCTGAATGAAGTATTAAAACTGTGTTATTGAAATGTTTAATTTCCCAGAGTTTTTCGCTGATGTTTACTAAATTTATTTGTGGATGAAAAATAAAATTCCAGCATATTTCTGCGTGTGGAGAATTTATTTGTTCTGTAGGTTTTATCCAATCATCTATTTGAATCTTGTTTTCATTTTTATAAAAATTCAATTTTCTAAATTTTTGTAATTTTTTAAAATCGGATTGAAAGCTATGATTTTTTATGGTGATTAAATTTGAGTCGTTATTTATGATGCTAGTATCTTTTTGTTGCTGTTTTTGTAATAAAAAAAGCTCGTCAAGATCTTCTTGTTTATTTGCGCCTGTAATATAAAAAGTATTGTGGTTTTCATAAGAGCGCATCAAATTTCGCCAAGCTTTATTAGCTGTATAAACATAAGAACCACAATCGACAAGTATGGGTATATTCCCAATATTTAGAGTAATGGCAAGATCATCTTGGTGAAAATGTCCGGTTGGTTGCTTTTTGTCATATGTGCCATGTCGATAACTTATTTCCCAGTTATTTTTGATAATTGTTAATCCAAAATTTGGAAAATGAAATAAATGTTTATATTTATTGTCAGGTTTTTCTTTATTCAAAAATGGAGGTTGCGGGATGATTTTTCCACTGTCATTATCTCCGATTTGTAGAAGCTCTTGATGGTTTGTTTGGCAAATTCCTATAAAATTTTGCATTGATTCAAATTTGTCATATAACAGTTTTGGTATTTTTAAATTTATAGACTGACTTAATGTAATAAAAAGCCAAACGATTTCAGTAACCAATTGGTGATAATTTGTAGATCCTTCATAAGCTGTACCATCTATGTTTATCTGCGTGTCTATTTCTTTAATAATTTCTTTAAAGCACCATTCTAAATTCGTGTGGAAGGATTTGACATCTTGAAAGAAAATGCAAAGATAAAAATATCCAATTAAATCTGATAAATAATGATTGTTTGTTTGTTTATATTTTTCCCAATTATATTCCAGATAAGTTGCGTGATCGAAGAGCATGCAGATAAATTTTCCCCAAAAAGGTTTTGTAATAACATGCGAATTTTTGAAGAAATGAAATGCTAAAATAAGATTAATGCTTCGAATAGCAACTTCCATAGGACTAACCCAGTTGGGACCATATAAAAATTTATTTTTTTCTATCCAGTCTTCTATTTGTTTTTGAAAATACTGTGAATATTTTTCATTATTTGTTATTTGGTAAGCTTTACCTATGTAGTAGAGGTGCTGGAAGCGTGAAAGTTCCCATGGGTTTTTGATGTCGTAGGCATAATCTTGAAGATTTTGTTTTGATTTGTTTGAGATGTAAATATCTTGATAAAATTTGTTTGCAATATTTGGTTGAAAATTTTTTAGCTTACAATCAAAATGCCAATTAATTTTGTAAAAATGGTCTTTATGTCCGAATATTTCAAAGCAATTTCCAATTAATTCATCAGCTTTATCTAGAATTACTTTTTCGGGTAAATCTTTTGTATTTTTCAAAATATCGTAAAAATGTTTTTCTTTTTTTAATGATAAGAAAAAATCATTTGAACTATTTTTTATTTTGTACTGTTTTTGAATTTCACTCCAGCTATGAAATCTTTTTAAGTTTTTATACTTTAATTTAAATATTCTTTTTTTAAATCGATTTTTAATTGAAAAGAGTAAATCGATAGGGGTTTTAGTTTTTAATTTTTTGACAACATTCATGCTTTAGTCATTTTCGAGTTTTTATAAATTTTATCTAGCTAATTAATTTAGAATTTTCCGATGTTTCGTTGCTTAAAAATTTGTGCCAAATTTGTGAAATAGAATTTGCTGCAAGTGATGTTAGAGCTACTTGATTCTCTTGATCTTCTTCTGAAGAGCCAAATAATTTAGCAAAGGTGGATGTTGGTTTTGGCCTTATATACTTGATTTTACCTTCAACTTTTACGCCACGTTCTTTTAGCAAATTTTTAATAGTTTCAGTAGCATCCGATAATGATCCTAATTCATCTACAAGTTTTAGTTTAAGAGCCTGATTGCCTGTGAATATTTTGCCATCAGCCCAAATTTTTTCATCTTGAAGATGGAGATTTCGGTTTGTAGCAACGTCGCTTGTAAATTGTTTGTATACATCGTCAGAAACAGATTGAAGTAGTGCTGTTTCTTCCAATGATCTTTCTCTTGTTGTGCTTAAAATGGTTTTATATTTTCCACTTTTAACTTCATCAACTTTTATGTTAAATCGTTGTAATAATTTTTCTATGTTTGGAAGCATGCACACAACACCAATGCTACCGATAAGAGAAGATGGATTTGCTATAATTTTATCAGCGCAACATGCAACGTAGTATCCGCCGGATGCAGCCAAATCTTCTACAAGTACGACGACAGGTTTATCTTTTTTGAATTTTTTTAATTCGTTAAAGATTGCTTGAGATGCACCAGGAAGTCCGCCGGGGGAATTGATCTGGAGTAATAATGCTTTAATATCTGAATTTTTGTGAAATTTTTGAATTTGTTTTATTACATATTCGGAGCTATTGATTGTTCCTATTTTTATTACACCAACTTCGGTATCCGGTGAAACAACTTTTTTAATAGTTTTTTTTACGCTTGTGTAAACGATTGGAACAAATTGTAAAATTATCAAAATGATTAAAAAATTTTTTAGAAAATTAGAAAAACGGCTTGAACCATTTGTATTTGCCATTGAATTCCTTTTTTTGTTTTTGAACCGAAATAAACGGTTTTATATTAAAATTTTGGATGTAAATTTGCAAGAGATTATTCTACTGTAACTGATTTTGCTAAATTTCTTGGTTTATCAATTGGGAGTCCTAATTCTTTTGTAATTTGATAAACAAAAAACTGCATCAAACCTGTCATTGCAAGTGGAGCAAGTAATGGCTTGACTGGTGGTATTACAAATGCTAGATCTGCAAGTTGCAAAAGTTCTTTTTGATTTTCAAAAGCAAAAACGATCAAATGTCCCATTCGAGCTTTTACTTCCTGAGCATTTGAAACTATTTTACGATAAATTGTTTCATCCAAAGATGAGAAAATAACTACAGGAACATTTTCATCTATTAATGCAATTGGACCGTGTTTAAGTTCGCCAGATGGGTATGCTTGTGCAAAAATATAAGAAATTTCTTTTAGTTTTAGTGCTGCTTCCATGGCAAATGGATAGCTGATGTGTCTGCCTAAAAAGATGAATTTGTCATACATCGAATAGATTTTGGCTAATTTATTTTCGATTTCGTTTTTGTACATCTCTATTGATGTTTCCAAAATTTCTGCAGCAAATAAAAGATCTTCTTCTGCTTCATGCATTTGATTTATGTTTATTAATCCTTTTTCAAATGCTATGCGATTTGCAAACCAATAAAGAGATGCAAGTTGGCATGAAAAAGCTTTGGTTGAACACACAGATATTTCAGGACCAGCATGTAATAGTAAAAATCCATTTGCTTCGCGCACCATAGTGCTTGAAGCAACATTTGTTAGGGCAATGGTTGGAATATTCGATGTGCTTACAAATCTTAATGCTTCAAGGGTGTCTGCAGTTTCGCCAGATTGTGAGATCATGATGAAAGCACTATCTTTTTGCGGAAAAAAAGGCATGTATCGAAATTCTGAGGCGAGATAAACTTTGGTAGGTATTTTGCAAATGTATTCAAAAAAGAATTGTGCGATTTTTGCCGAATGCCAAGATGTTCCGGCGCCAAGAAGGTTTATTTGTTTTAAGTTTTTTATTTCATCTTTAGAAATTCCGACTTGATTCCAAAATTGGTCTTCAGTGATTGTTGCTGAAAATTTAGAATCGATAATATCTTCATCTTCCCAGCCGCTTACTTTTTTATAAAAATGAACAGTTTTGTTGATTGCTGGTTTTTGCTCATAGATCTCTTTGAGCATGAAATGTTCATAACCATTTTTTTCATTTTGAGAATAATGATTTTGAACATTTTGAATATTTAAATCTAGTTGTTTTCCACTGAAGTGGTAAAGTTTTACAGAATCTTTGGACACTAAAGCAAAACTTTCATCTGGCATAAACAATGTTTTTTCTGTTTTATCCGAGAATACAAGGGAGTCAGATCCCACAAACATTTCATTGTCTCCGATTCCTATTGCAACCGGAGATTTGTGTCTCATAACTAAAAGTTGATTTGGATAATCTTCTAAAATAAAAACAAACGCATAAGCGCCTTTTAATTTGCTTGCAAGATCGACGATTGCAGCATGTAGATTTGTGTGTTGTTGTAGAATATCTTCAAAAAGATGAGCGACGGTTTCTGTATCTGTTGTTGATTTAAAAATATGACCTTTTGCAAGTAACTCATCTCTTAGAGAGCCATAATTTTCGATAATACCATTGTGAATCACGGCTATTTTGTTTTTACAATCGAAATGTGGATGCGTGTTGGTTTCGTTTGCGATTCCATGAGTTGCCCATCGCGTATGCCCCATACCTACAAAACCATCATGTTGGTTTAAAGATAATTTATCTTTGAGTTCGCTTAGCCGACCTTTGGCTTTAACAACATTCAAATGACCATTTTTTGCATCTATGCAAACAAAACCCGCGGAGTCGTAGCCTCTGTATTCTAGTCTCGATAAGCCTTCGACTACAAAGTTGCGACATTTATTTTCTCCGACGTAAGCTGCAATACCACACATACCACTTTTCCTGATTTAAAAATAAATAATGAAAAAAGGTTTGATCGTTTTAAGACAGTATGAAAATTATCGTTTTACGAATTGGAATTTTCTTCTAGCTGCTTTTTGTCCATATTTTTTACGTTCTTTTACTCTTGCATCGCAAGTTAGAAAGCCGCTTTTTCTTAATGCTGAACGTAATGTTTCGTCCATTTCGACTAAAGCTCTTGAAAGGCCTAATCTTACTGCGCCTGCTTGTGCTACCAAGCCGCCACCTTGAACATTTGCATCTATGTCAAAATCTTGACCTAATCTTGCAACATTCATAGGGTCGACAACTATTTGTTTTTCTATGTCTGTGTCAAAGTATTCTTTGAAGCTAAGGCCGTTTACTGTAATATTGCCCTTACCAGCTTTTAGCCAAACTCTTGCTACTGCTGATTTTCTTCGGCCGACACCGTGGTGTATTGTCGACGTTTTGATTCCTTTCATAAAACTCCTAAATATTTGGAATAAACTAAAATTTGTTATTTTATTATTTTAATGTCCAAAAATTAAAATAAAACTGTTTATAATCCTATAAAAAGTGCAAAGTTTTGTCAAAAACAAGAAAAATGGGGTTTGGGATTGTACAGGAATCACATTTTTTATAGGATTTATCGGTTGTTTAAGGATTTCCTCAAAGACTTGATTTTGGGGGAGTTTTAAGGTTGCAAAGCTTAATTTATTTAGTCATAATTTAGGCTGTTTATGGGGCGCGTACCACAAGAAAATAAAATTAAGGGGCAGAAAACCATTTGGGATGGTACAAAATAATTTTGAATTTTATTGTAAGAGGTATTTATGCCGTTAAATCTTATATCAATAACAGAGGGCTGCTATATTTTAGTTGGTTCACCGCGACAACCAGCTCCAGGGCTCATTGTTAATGCGGATCAAAAAACTGCTATTTTAATTGATTCTGGGCCAAATGATAATGTTGCTAAGGATATCGATAAAACTGTTTCGGGGGCCGGATATCAAATAATCGCTATCATTAATACCCACCATCATGCAGATCATTGCGGGGGAAATCATTTTTTTCAATGTAAATACCCAAATATAAAGATATATGCAACTGAATATGAGAAAACTTTTATAGAGCATCCTTTTTTAGAGCCAATGTACCTAAGTTCAGGTGCTCATACATTTAGTTTTGTTGGAAACAGTCCTTTTCTAAATGCAAAACCATCACAAGTTACTAATGTCATACCTAATGAAGATGGATATATTCTATCCGAGCAGGGCTTTCAACTGACAGTCAGAACATTGCCAGGACATACGCGAGGTATGATCGGAATCGGAACAAAAAATAGAGTTTTTTATTGCGCTGATGCGCTTTTCAGTAGAATGGTAATGTCTAATCACGGTCTTTTGTTTCACACGTGCATTGATGAGGCGCTAAAAACTTTAGATAAGATTTTAAACCTAACAGAAAGTTATTTCTCCATCTCGATGTATCATGGCGGATTAGCAACAGATGTTCACGAGCTTGTTTCGATAAATAAAGAAAAGATTCTGGAGGTAAGTGGCTTTCTGCTTCAGACAATTAATAACAGAGCGAATATTTCAATCGATGATATTGTTGGAGTAGCTGTTTGTAGATTTGAAAACTCTGAGGTAGAAATTACTCCGTCACAATTTCTTTTGAATCGAACTGTAATTATGGCGTTTTTAGCAGACATGGAGAGAGCTAAAATAATCAATATTAAAATCTATGAAGGCAAACTTGTAGCGCAAAGGAACTAACAAGATGCTTTGTATTTTATCTGGAGCCGGTGGTCGGATTTGAACCGACGACCTACTGATTACGAATCAATTGCTCTACCACTGAGCTACACCGGCAAAAGCAAAATCTTGCTTTTATTTTTCCAAAGCTTCTTGGCAAGCTATGCATCTTGCTGCATAAGGGTAAATTTCTAACCTTTTTGAATTTATCGGTTGTCCGCAATCGAGACAAATTCCATATTCATTTTTTTCGATTCGAATTAAAGCGTTTTCAATCAGCTTTAATTCATCGATTTCTGTTGCTTCAAGAGAGCTTTGTAACTTGTCCATAGAAGATGATAATGCTTCATCAGCGCTATCTTTTATTTGCGATTTTTCGCTCCAATCTTCTTTGGTTATGCTGGCTAAAAGTGTTGTTAATTCTGACCTTTTTTTTAACAGATCGGATTTCATTTTATTTATAAAATCAAAACGATGCTCCATTGTCTGGACCTTTCTTTCGTCTCTCTTTGAAAAACTGTTGTAACAAAAAAATGCTTTCGGCAGTATTTAAATTACTGATCGAAAACAATTCTTTGTTGTATACCGGAAAATTAGACATGTTGTCAAGACCGGCTCCAAAAAGAGGGGATTTTGCGCCGTAAAATATACTTTTCATTCGGCTTAATGCTATTAACCCAAAGCACATTAAGCAAGGCTCTAGAGTAACATAAATTGTGCAACCTTCAAGTCTCCAGTTACCTTTTTTTTTACAGGCTTGTTTGATGGCTATTATTTCAGCATGAGCGGTTTGGCAACCTGTTTTTTCTGCTTTGTTATAGCCTTTTCCGATGATTTTATTGTTTTCGTCAACCACAATGGCGCCGATTGGAACTTCCCCTATTTTTAAAGCTTTTTTAGCTTCTTTTAGGGCAATATTCATAAAAAATTCGTGTGTGTTATTATTTTTCATATTTTTAAATATTTAATAAAAAATTGAGGGTCGATTGAAAATATCGACCCTCAATTTACAACAAATTATAAATAAGTTTAATTTGTTTTTACGATTTTGAATAAATGTCTATTTTCGCTGATTTCAGAAGGATTTTTTTGTTGTATTGAAAAAGATGTACCGTTTAAGATTTCAGCATCTTTTTCTCTTGCTGTGGTTACAAACTTATCTCTTCTTGCTATTTGTTTTTGTTCTTTGGTTTGTCCCGATTTATCCTGCCCAATTCTTGCAATTTCATTTGCATTTATAGCTGGAAGATCTGCGCGAATTTTTTTAACTGTTGCTGTATCGGGAATTTCTGCAACGATTGTTTGTTCTGCGGCTATATTCTGATATTTTTTAACTATCTTATGTTCGCCATCTTTTGCTTTTATTCGCAAGCTTGTTACTGTTCTATTGGTGTTATTTGTGACGCTTATATTTTTTGCAACAACTAATGAACAAATTGTTGAAAAAGCTAAAGCTGTTAAAAGTATCTTATTAAATTTCATATTTAATCCTTTTTATTAACTATAAATCGATATATTACAACATGTTTAGTGTAGCATCCTTGAAAATAAAAAATAAAGGGTTTGTCTTATCTAAAGAGTAAATTTTATGATTGTTATCGATTTTTGGTTAAATTGCAAAAAACATTAATCAAATAAAAGCTTTTTTCACTTGTTTTAGGGCAATGTTTATGAAATTAAAATTATTGATTTTCTTCATAAATATGTTTTCATCATTTTTAAAAGGATGTTTTAGTTTTTTGTATAAAAATAAAAGAGGCTAAAAAACAGAGGTATATATCTTTTATTTTAAAAACTAATTGCGCGATTTAATTTTGCGTTAATTTATAAAGGTTCAAGGGGATAAAAATGGTGAAAATTAGTAAATAATCTATTCCTTTGTTATAATAGCAAAAACCTTTTGAATACAGTATAAAGTCTCTGTTTTGGAGGAGCGAAAAGGGCTTACATGAAAGAAAATAAAAATTTAGCTAATCAAAAAAGTACTACAAGTGCAGAATACGGTGCAAAATCTATTAAAGTTTTGGAAGGTCTTGAGGCGGTTAGAAAGCGACCAGCCATGTATATCGGATCGACAGGAATTGATGGTTTGCATCATTTAATTTACGAGGTAGTAGATAACTCTGTCGACGAAGCGCTTGCAGGATATTGTAATCATATTGTTGTTAGGTTTGAGACTGATGGGTCTTGTTCTGTTGAGGATAATGGACGCGGAATTCCTACAGAAATTTACCCAACCGAAAATGTTTCAACTGCGCAAGTTGTTCTTACCAAGCTTCATGCTGGTGGTAAATTTGATAAAGATACATATAAATATTCTGGTGGATTGCACGGAGTGGGTGTGTCTGTAGTAAACGCTTTATCAGAATGGTTTGAAATTAAAATTTTTAGAGATGGCAAAATTTATCAGCAATTCTATAAAAAAGGTGATCCGCAGGAACCTCTAAAAGTTGTTGGCGAAACAGACAAGAGAGGAACATACATTCGCTTCATGCCTGATTCAACAATTTTTGAAAATACAGAATTTAATTTTGAAACGATTTCAACAAGAATGCGAGAACTTGCATTCTTGAATAAAGGTTTGAATATCGAAGTAAAAGATGAAAAAAATAATCAAGAGCATGATTTCTTTTTTGAAAATGGAATTGTTTCTTTTATAGAGCATATAAATAGCAAAAAGGTTCCTATTTTTTCTGAAATTATTCAGTTTCATAAAGAAGATGAAATTTACATGTTAGATTTTGCTTGTCAGTACAATGATGGTTATGCGGAGCAAACTTTTAGTTTTGTAAATAACATTAGAACAATGGATGGTGGTACTCACGAAGCTGGTTTTAAATCTGCTCTCACAAAAGCATGCAATCGCTATGCACAATCTCTTAATTTGTTAAAAGATGGAAGCTTTTCAAGCGAAGATGTTCGAGAAGGTTTAGTTTGTGTTTTGAGTATCAAAGTGCCAGAGCCTCAGTTTGAAGGACAGACAAAAGGTAAGCTTGGTAACTCCGAGGTCAAAGGTGTTGTCGATTCTTGGATGTATGCATTGCTTGAAACATATTTTGAAGAAAATCCAAATATTGCAAAAAAAATTATTCAAAAATCTATTTTGGCTCAACAAGCACGAAACGCGGCGAAAAAAGCAAGAGAACTTACGCGACGTAAATCTGTTTTGGAGTTTTCAGTGCTTCCTGGTAAGCTTGCTGATTGTTCAGATGATAATCCAGAAAATACAGAAATATACATTGTAGAGGGAGATTCTGCAGGCGGTTCAGCAAAACAAGGTCGAGACAGATTTACTCAAGCTATTTTGCCTCTAAAAGGTAAAATAATAAATGTTGAAAAAGCGCGTCTTGATAAAATGTTAAACAACAATGAAATAAAAGATTTGATTACTGCTATCGGCGCAGGCGTCGGTAATGAAGAATTTGATAGTAGCAAAGTTCGCTATCACAAAATAATAATAATGACAGATGCTGATGTCGATGGAGCACATATTCGAATTCTTCTTTTAACATTTTTCTTTCGACATATGCTCCCATTAATTGATAAAGGATATTTGTATATTGCACAACCACCTTTGTATAAAGCAAAAGTTGGCAAAGTTGAGCGTTATCTAAAAGATGATTCAGAGTTAAAAGCTTTTCTTTTTGATTGGGCAGCAAATAATTCTGAATTGATAATTCAAAATAAGAAATTTGAAAATGATGATTGGAAAAAGCTGCTTGGAAGTATCATCGAATATGATAATGCGATTTTGAAATTGAGCCACAATTTAGAAATTACAACTCAGTTCTGTCATCAGATGGTTAAGTTCTTGCAATCTATTAACTGGAAACCTGGAAAATTTGAGACTCAAGATATTTTTAATAAGTTAGTAGAAAACTTTAAAGAATACTCAATCTCCGGGATGCAGGAAGAAAAAATAGAAGGTGATATGGCGCTTGAATCTGAAGTCAAACATAAAGCGGTTATTACATTTAAACAATTGAAGAAAGTTTGGGAATTGCCAGTTAAATTTTTTGAACTTGAAGATGTTGCCAAGTTATTAGAACTGCTTAAGCCGCTTGAAGCTCTTGAAAATGTTGAATGGGATTTGAAAGTTCAGGCTAAAAACGTAGACAAAAAAGGCAACGGCATTTTAGAGCTTGGTAATGCGATTGTGAAAACCGGAAAATCTTTGATGACTATTCAGCGTTATAAAGGTCTTGGAGAAATGAACCCAGAACAGCTTTGGGAAACTACTATGGATCCAAAAACCAGAACGTTACTGCAAGTTACTATTGAAGATGCGATCAAAGCGGATCAGTGGTTTGCAGGTTTGATGGGTGACTGTGTTGATGAACGTAAATTATACATTGAACAAAAAGCTGTCTTTGTAAAAAACTTAGACGTTTAAGTCTATCTAAATATCAATTTAAAAGGGCGCAAAGTTGCGCCCTTCTTTTATTCTACAATTTTATCGAAACCAATATCTTTTAATAATTGATCATCTGTTAGCCGTTTCATAAAGGCTTCTTTAATTATTTGGTTAAAATTCAAGGTTGTTTTGATCAAAAAATGGTCAAAAATCAAGGATGTTTCTTTGGTAATATGGTTAAAATTTAAGGCTTTTGTAATTTCAAAGGTTTTTGTGTGGGACCAATTCTATAGGTTTTGTTTTTCTGCCTTTAATAAATAGACATGTAAGTTAAAACTCTACTAAGTGTAAAGTCATTTAGCTCTTAGATGCTCCAAGTGTAAAAATGACTTTACACTTAGAGTGAAAAAGTGTGATTTTATGTTTTCTTTAAATCTTTTTATTAATTTGGTACAAGGAGTTTATTGGATGGATAAATTTTTTATGGTATTAGAGGATTATTTTTATGGCGATTTTAAAACATATTCAAATTTTAGTTTTTGTTTTATTTCCTGCATGTTTATTGGGCATGGAACAAGGGTCCTTTACAACGCAAGACAGACTTAGAAATAAAATTACTTTTGAATGGTACAAAACAACCAGTTACGAACAAGTATTGAATTTGGAAAAACCGCTAATGCCGGTATGGGCAGAAGCATTTGCGGATCTTACACGAGATTTTTTACTTGATCGCACTACTTTGCAAATTAAAAAAGAATATGTCGAAATAATTGAGAGTCTACCGAAAGAAGCAAAAGAATGGCGGATAAATGCAATAGAATTCATAAAAAAACACCCTTCTGATACTGATGCCGATCGAAAAGCGCGAGTTGAATATTATACGCAAGATGCTTACGAATACCTTCAAAACGAAATATCAGAACTGCAACAACATTCAGAAAAATTCTTGGATTCTATTTTTTTTGTGGTCATAGTTAAGAATGAAAATCAAGAGCCTTTGGGTTATGCCTTTCTTAAAACAAGACCTATAGACGTGCCAAATACTGTGTATTTTGATACAATGGTTTTTGTGCCTGGTGCTCAAAATCGTGGTTTTGCTAAAATTTTAGTTCGTTTATTTTTAGAAAAATTGAAACCAGAAACAAGGGGTTTTGTTTTTAAGGTACTGGCTTGGAATCTACCAGCACAAACAGTTTACCGAAATCATGGGTGTACAGAGTGTGGTCGAGATGGTTCGGTTTTTTTATTTGAAGTAGGTCGCGAGACGCTAGAGAAGATGCTTCAATGAAGCGCTATTTAAATTAATCTTCGACAATTAAACTTTAAAAGGGCGCAATTTTGCGCCCTTCTTTTATTCTACAATTTTGTCGAAACCTATATCTTTTAATAATTGATCAATTTGTTTGCGCGCTTCTGGATCGGTGTAAGGTCGAGGAAGATGTGCGGCGCTATAAAATCCTATTTTTAAAAGAGTTTTGTCGTATGTCCAATTTCCTCTCTCAACTAATCTGTCAAACGAATGTCCGCGTTTAACCACTTTGCTTTCATATTTGTCCCATGCTGTGATGCGAGCGCCGAGTGTTAATTCATCAGTCATCCAAATCATTTTTGTTTTTAGGTCATGATCCACATTTAAAATTGCCGCTTTTTCATACAGACTTTTGATAATTGTTGGGATATTTCGCACATCATAAATTTGAAAAATGTCTTGGAATGTTTTTCCTTTTGCGATATTAAAACACATTGGATATGCGGGAAGGCTGCCCATGATAGGGCCGTAACCTTTGTCACTAAATATCAAAAATTGATCATCAGAAAATGTTTTTACGTAATCTAAAAAATACTCTTTATTGATTGGTAACATATCGATGTCTGAGATCAAAACCGTTTCATCGGGAAAATAAAGTGGCATAAATAATCTTATAACTTGCGCTTGAAAACCGGCAGGTACACCTTCGATTGGTTGAAATTTTATTACATCTCCAAGCGATTCATCTATTTTGTATTCACCATCACAGATTAATGCAAGCGTTGGTTTAATTCCGAAAACCTTGCTCCATGTTTTTGCAATCAATGGCCAAAAGTCGATGTAGGTGTGATTTGTGTTTGTGGATAAAATGACGCGATCAATTTTCATCGGCAAAATTTGCGACTGAAAAATAAAGAATGTAAAAATTAAAAACTTAAAAATTTTCTTCATTATCTCTCTTTATTTTGATAAGTGGTTATGTGAAAAAAGCTAAGTCTAAAAAATTTTTAGACTTAGCTTTTTTGTTGTTGTTTTTAGATTCTTACTCTATGCAATTCTAACATTCGAATTGTTTTTTGAATTTCCAATTCGGTTGAGTTCATTGTTTGCAGCAAGCTTAAACCAATCAGGTGCGCCGGCGATGTTTGTTAATTGTTTTAAATAATTTTTTGCTTCGTCTGTGCGACCCAATTTTTCTAGGCAAAGCGCAATTCGTAAGTGACTGTTTGCAATAGCATTTGGAAGATTTTTTGCTTTGTTAAATGCATCAAGCGCTGCTACGTAGTTTTCTCTTTTCAATTTTGTTTCAGCTAAATTATAAATGTATTGTGAGTTTTGTGGCTCAGCTTGAGTTAACTTTTCATAAATATTTTCTGCTTTGTCCAAATCATTTACCATAAAGTAACAGTTTGCAAGATTAAAATATGTTTGAGGATTAGATGATCCTTTGCTTATAGCTGTTTCAAAAGCTACTGCACCTTCTTTGTACTTTTGCATTTTTATACATGCTTCACCAAGTATTTGATATCCAAGTGCATTATCTAAGTCGCCTTTTACTGAGCTCAAAAAGCATTGGTACGCTTTCTCACCCTCACCTTTTTCCAGGTAAAGCCGACCAAGGTTCATATGCGCTTTTCCGTAATATGGTCTTAGTTGTAAAGCTGTGAAGAAGCATCTTTCTGCAAGTGCATAATCTTTTTTCATTATCAAAAATGAACCTAGATTGTTGTAAGCTTCTGGATAATTTGGGAAAATTCGAATTGCAGTTTTGAGTGCATCAATAGCAAGATCTACTTCGTTTTTGGTTGAGTATGCAACTGCTAAGTTTGACCATGGATCTGCATACATTCCGTCTAGCCTGATAGCTTCTTTATAACATACGATAGCAGCATCCCATTTGCCACCTTCTCCTTTTGCAACTCCAAGGTTATTCCATCCGCGTGCTTTTAGCGGAGCTTTGATTGTTATATCTTCCCAAAATGCTTCACTCGATGACCAAACTTTATTTCTTGAAATTGTAAATATTCCCAACGGAAGAAGTATTAAAAATGCTAAAATTATTTTGTTTTGTTCTTTTGAAAGCGTAGTTTTTGCAAGGAT
Organism: Candidatus Dependentiae bacterium; assembly: GCA_003511165.1. Classification (NCBI taxonomy): domain Bacteria; species Candidatus Babelota bacterium. Next base: position 3,971 of record DOJW01000008.1, on the reverse strand, counting down.
GGTTGCAAAATTTGGATTGATACTAATTTTTTCGTAAAGATAATTTATACCTTTAGTTATAACAACTGCAAAAATTAACAACCAGCCAACAGATGCAAGATATGTTTTGTAATCACAAATTAATTCTGCGGATGGGATGATGCTTGAGCGTGGGGCGATTGTGATAAAAAACCAAATTAAACCGAATGTTAAATATTCAAATTGTTTTTTTAGTGCAAGTTTGATAACTGTAAATCCAATTGCTGCTAGGGCTAAAAATGGAAAAAATGAATCCATTGCAAAGAATCCACTAGCAAGTTTCCAGTCATATTCAACGCTGATTCCAAATGGCCAAATGAAAATAAATAGATAATGCAAAATTACTTTAAATTCAGAAATTAAATAATGCATTGGTGTGATCATTTGAGTTGCAGATTGAGTCAAAATGTTACCACGATTATTGGAAGCTGTTAATTTTAGGCTAAATATTTGTACAAACCATTGGACATTTTGGTAATACAAATATGAACCGAAAACCAGAACGCTAAATAAAACATGAAGCCAAATTCTTGTTTTGAAATCTTCCCAGGACTGTTCTGCTATCAAAAACCAATCAAGTGTTAATGCGAGAAATGGTGCGATGATTACTATTTCTTTGGTGCTGCAAGATATTAAACTAAAAAATATTAGCAATATTGAAAGTAGTATTTTTGCGCCTGTATTTGTAGATCTTGCTATTAATATAATTGTTAACATTGATAATAGAACGAATAATGTTGCAAGGCCTTCGAGTCTTGCTTGTATCACATAAGATACAAGTTGTGTTTGAACGGGATGTAGTAAAAATAGAGCAGTTGTGATGGATGCAATTATTAATGAATTTTTTTGTAAGAATTCATTTTTTTTAAGTCTAGAAAGAAGTAAATATATGACTGTGAATAATGCTATGCCTGATAAAATGTGAATCATTAAATTTGTGCATCTAAAAGGAAATGGATTGAATTCGCCCATTTTATAATTTATTTTATTTAACCAATCTGCAAACCATCGTGGATGAAATAAAGATGCAATACTCCATGATGTATACTGACGGATTGAAAAGTTTTTTGTTATGTGTGCGATGTCGTCGAATTGAAATGGATATTTTAGAGAAGGCCAATAAAATATTGTAGTTAAAATGGAAAGAATGCTCGGAGGAAGAAGTAATTCCCAAAGTTTGTATTTTTTCTCCATCACCGTACTCTTCGGTGCGTTTGAATTATCAAAACCTGTCCTTTTTTTATTTGACATAAAAAACTCCTTTTTTATTGTGATTGTTGATTTTTGCATATTAATTTTTGTTCAACTAATATTCAAGTTTAATACAAAAATATAAAGAGTATAATTTTTATTGAACATGATTTGGTCGATTTTTAAATTTGACCTTGTTTGCAAACTTTTTTAATATTTTCCGTAGGTTTTGGTTTTTAAATTTTATTGAGGAAATAATGGATTATTTTACACATCAACAAATTGCAGTTTTTATTTATAGTACAATTGTTTTTTTATTTTCCGCAGCGGTTCATGAATATTGTCATGCACTTGCCGCGACTTTGTATGGTGACGATTTGCCAACTCTTGATGGTAGATTGACTTTGAACCCGCTTGCACACTTTGATATTTTGGGTTTTTTCGCATTGTTTGTTTTTGGAATAGGGTGGGCAAAACCTGTTAGATATAATCCGTTTAATCTTCGCAATCCAAGGTTTAATTCGGTAGTTATTGCGCTTGTTGGTCCATTCTCAAATTTAGTCTTAGCAATTTTGTCATTATTTATTTTAAAATATTTACCGATTTTAGGTATTTCAAATGAAGCTTTAGTCATGACGCTAACGGACTTATTACAATATGCTTTTTCTATTAATGTTATGCTTTTTGTTTTGAACATGTTACCGATTCCAGCGCTTGATGGTAGCAATATAATCACATCTTATTTTCCAGAACCGATTGCACAGTTTTATTGGTTTTTGCAACCTTATGGATATTTGATATTGATGATTCTTTTAACTATTCCGTACAGTTTGGGAATTTATTTATATCTTATGAATTTTATTAGCAGCTTTTTATTTCACTTAGTTTTTTAAAATTTGGATTTTGTAATGAATAATTTAAACGAACTTTTACAAACTTTGACCAAAGGGTGTCAGCAGGTTTTACCAAGAGAAGATTTTGAGAAAAAATTGAAATCTGGCAAAAAATTAAAAATTAAATTCGGAGCAGATCCTACGGCTCCAGATTTGCATCTTGGTCATGCGATTGTTTTGCGCAAGATGCGACAATTTCAAGATTTGGGACATGAGATTATTTTTATTATTGGTGATTTTACAGCCAAGATCGGTGATCCAACAGGTAAATCCAAAACACGTCCACCGCTTTCAAATGAACAAATTGCTGAAAATGCAAAAACATATTTAAACCAAGTTGGTAAAGTGCTTGATCTAAAAAAAATGAAGATTGTTTTCAATTCAGAGTGGATGTCGAAATTCAGTTTTGAGGATTTTATAAAAATTGCAGGCAAAGTAACACTTGCAAGACTTATCGAGCGTGAAGATTTCCAAAAAAGATTATCCGAAAATGCACCCATTGGTTTCCATGAACTGTTTTATCCTATGATACAGGCATATGACTCTGTGCATTTGCAAGCAGATGTAGAACTTGGTGGAACGGATCAAACTTTCAATTTATTATTTGGTCGTTTTTTGCAAGAGCAGTATGAACAAGAAGCTCAAATCATTATGACTATGCCAATTTTGGAAGGTCTTGATGGCAAGCTGAAAATGTCAAAAAGTTATGGCAACTATGTTGGTTTAACTGAAGATCCCTCAAATGCATATGGCAAATTGATGTCGATATCTGATGAGCTTATGTGGCGTTATTTTTCTCTGCTTCTTGAATATCCTGCTAATAAAGTTGAGCAATTAAAATCTGATGTTAAATCTGAAAAATTGCACCCAATGGCTTTGAAAAAGAGAATGGCTTTTGAGATTATTTCTACTTTCTGGTCGGAGAGTGACGCAAAAGAGTCTCAAGAAAAATTTGAAGCTTTATTCCAAAATCGAGATTATTCACAAGCAGCTGAAGTTATACTTGATAAATCGGTTGCAAATCCGATCTGGATTGTTGAATTGTTGAAACATCTCAAAGCAGTTGCTTCTTCTTCGGAAGCAAGACGACTGATTGAAAGTGGTGCTGTAAAAATCGATGACGAAAAAATTGTTGATTTCAAAGCGCAGATAAACTGGCAAAGAGGAATGACGATAAAAGTTGGGAAGCATCGAATTTATAAAATATCGTGAAAAAAGAAAGGGGCGATGTTTAAATCGCCCCTTTCTTTTTTCACGATAGATTTTATTTTTTAAATACTGATATTGAAAATTGATTTAAGAATTTTTTGAAATCGGTTTAATTTTCTTTCTGGCTTAACATAATTTTGCTGTATTAATTCTATTTGTTTTTTCAAAGGTAATGATTCAAAAATTGCACTATGTATACTATTTGATAAATCCAAGATTTTTTTATTCTTCCAAGCAGTAACAAATAGTGTTTGTTGGAGGGTTATTCTTTTAGGTATAAAAACTCTCCAAGTATTATCTTCTAATTGAGCAACAATTACACCGTTAGTACTTCTAGCAAATTCAATAGTATGTCCCGCTATTTCTAAAGGTTGAGGACTAGATAAACTCTTGTCAGGATTTATAGTCAAAATTTTGTAAGTATTATCTTCTAATCTAGCAACAATTACACCGTTAGAAGCTGAAGCATTTATAATAGTATGTCCCGCTATTTCTAGAGGTTGTAGGCTGTTGTCAGGATTAATAGTCCAAGCTCTTGTAGTATGATCTTCTAATGTAGCAATAATTACACGGTCATAAATATTAGCAAATTTAATAGTATGTCCCGCTATTTCTAAAGGTTGTAGGCTATTGTCAGGATTTATAGTCCAATATCTGAAG